>NZ_ANAH02000073.1 GCF_000335475.2 Cystobacter fuscus DSM 2262
CGCCGCCCGGGCCGCCGAGCCGACGCGTCCCGAGCCTCCCCGGCCGCCCCCCGCGGCGCCGCTTCCTCCCTCGGTGGCGGAGGGGGCTCGCAAGAAGGTCGTCGTGAAGAAGAAGGGTCGTTGAAGCGTTGGGGGTACCCGTCCCTAGGTTGACGGGTTGAGCCAAGGGTGCGGATGAACGCCATGAACGCCGAGAACAGGATCGACGAGGTGGACGCGGAGCCGAGCACCCAGGCGGAGGTCGCGCCCGGGGTGGATGCGGCCGAGCCGTCCGGCGCCTCCGCCGATGCCGTGCAGGAGCCCACGGGCACGGTGTCCGGGGGCGAGGAGTCCAACGCCGGGATCGCGTCCGAGGAGGGCGCGTCCCAGGCTGGCGCGTCCGAGGGCGAGGCGCCCGCCAAGGCCGTCGAGGAGAGCCTCGAGTCCGCCACGCTGCGCCGTCATGGCCACGTGGCGCCCGCCCACCTTCCGTTGGAGCGGATCGACGAGGACACCACCTTCCAGATCCGTCCCGCGGGGGACTTGTCCGCGCTGGCCACGGATCTGGCGCGGTTGGGACAGCTCTTCCCGGTGGACGTGCGCTTCCGTCCGCCGGATCGCTTTCAAATCATCTCCGGCTTCCGGCGCGTGGCGGCGCTGCGCTTCCTCAAGCGCGACCGCGTCCTCGCGCGCCTGCACACGGACCTGTCCGACGAGGACGCACTGCTCCTGGCGCTCGCCTCGGCCATCCACGCCGAGCCGGTGAGCCGCGAGGAGCTGGAGGCACGCCGGGACGAGCTCGAGGCGGAGGGGCGGCTCACGCCCATCGCCCGGGACATGCTGGACAAGGCGCTGGCCACCGACGAGTCGCTGGCGCCGGAGACGGTGGAAGAGGAGGTCGACGCGGACGAGCTGGCCGTGGAGGCCACCCAGCGGCTGGTGGACATCAACCAGGATCTGGCGCTGCTGGCGGATGTGTTCGCCGACCTCGACGAGACGCGCAAACAGGAGCTGATCACCCAGCTGCGCTACTCCGCGGATCTCGTGGCCTGGCTGGAGAAATTGTGAAGATGGACACGCCCACGCGTGACAGGGACCGGCTGCTGCAACTGCTCACCGAGCGCTCCTTCGAGCGGCGCAAGGTGGTGCTCTCCTCGGGCAAGGAGTCGGACTTCTACATCGACTGCAAGCGCACGGCGCTGCTGGCCGAGGGGCACTACCTCATTGGCCGGCTGCTGCTGGACGCGGTGCGCCGCGAGGCCCCCGAGGCCGTGGCGGTGGGGGGCCTGACGCTCGGCGCGGATCCGCTCGCCTCGGCCGTCAGCCTCACGAGCTACCTGGCCCAGACGCCGCTGCATGCCTTCATCGTCCGCAAGGAGCCCAAGGGCCACGGCACGGGCCAGTGGATCGAGGGAATGAAGGCGCTCGCCCCCGGTGCGCCCGTGGCCATCCTCGAGGACGTGGTCACCACGGGCGCCTCCACGATCAAGGCCATCGAGCGCGCGCAGATTGAAGGGCTGCGGGTGCTCGGCGCCTTCGCCCTGGTGGATCGGCTGGAGGGGGGACGCGAGGCGGTCGAGGCCAGCGGCCACAAGCTCCACACCCTGTTCACCCGCCGGGACTTCATCCCATGAGGACGGGGTTGCGGTTCGGGGCGCTGCTCCTGGCGCTCGCGGGCTGTGTCACCGTGCCGCCCCAGGTGGGGGACTCGGCGCCGGTGATCAAGGACGAGCGCCAGGAAGAGGCCTACCAGAAGGTCCTGGCGCGCTACTCGGGCCGGGACGAGATCTTCAAGGGCTTCGACACCATCCTCTTCGCCACGGCGACCCTGCAGACCGACGCCTTCCGCGAGGCCCGTCTCCAGCGTCAGGCACTCTTCAAGGTGCTGCCGCCGGAGCGCGTCCGGGAGAGCCTCGCCCAGGAGATCTCGGCGGCGACGGGAACGCACGAGCTCTTCCTCGGCGTCTACGTCTACGACTACCACTACGACGACTTCGATCGTCCCAACTCCATCTGGAACGTGGAGTTGGTAACGCCCGCGGGCACGGTGCGGCCCCTGAGCGTGGAGCGGGTGGGCCGGGCCGACATGGAGATGCGCGCCTACTACCCGTACACGGGCGTCTTCTGGGTGGGCTACCGCCTGCGCTTCCCCGCGCTCTTCGCCAACGGGGCGCTCGTCATCCCCGCGAACGCCGAGTGGGTGCTGCTGCGCCTGGCGTCCACGCTCGGCAAGGCGGAGATGCGGATGCAGACGCGCTGAGACGGGGCCCGTGCGGCTCAGCTCTGCGCGGGGCCCAGCACGGGCGTGGCCGGGGTGAGCGGCTGCTCCGCCTTCAGGAGGGACTCCAGCAGGGCGACCGGCGAGGCGTCATGGACGAAGGGCTGGGCGCGGGCCTCTAGAATGAATCCTTCCTCCACCGCGCGCCGCATGAGGGCGAGCAGGGGCCCGTAGAAGTCCGCCACGTTCAGCAGGCCGATGGGCTTGTGGTGCAGGCCGAGCTGGGCCCAGGTGGTGATCTCGAAGAGCTCCTCGAAGGTGCCCACGCCGCCGGGCATGGCGATGAACGCGTCGGCGCGCTCGGCCATCATCGCCTTGCGCGTGTGCATGGAGTCCACCAGGTGCAGCTCGGTGAGGTTCTTGTGGGCGATCTCCCGGGACTGGAGCAGGTGGGGCAGCACGCCCACCACCTGGCCGCCCTCGGCGAGCACCGCGTCCGCCACGGCGCCCATGAGGCCCACGCTCGTGCCTCCGTAGACGAGGGTGAGCCCCCGCCGGCCCAGCTCCGTGCCCAGGGCGCGCGCGGCCTCGAGGTACTCCGGCCGCGCGCCTATGCGCGAGCCACAGAAGACGCAGATGGATCGGATGCTCATGTTTCGTCGGTTCCTCGGAGCGGGGGGTTCACGGATCGCGCCGCACCACGGTGTCGCGCTTGCCGCGGTGATCGTCGCGCTCCGGGTAGTCCAGGGTGAAGTGCAGGCCGCGGCTTTCCTTGCGCCGGCTGGCGCAGTCGACGATGAGCGTGGCCACCTCGCAGATGTTGCGCAGCTCGATGACGTCCTGGGTGACCTTGAAGCGCCAGTAGTAGTCGCGGATCTCCTCGCGCAACAGCTCCAGCCGGCGGCGCGCGCGCATGAGGCGCTTGTCCGTGCGCACGATGCCCACGTAGTTCCACATGAGGCGGCGGATCTCATCCCAGTTGTGGGCCACGACGACGCTCTCGTCCGAGGCCACCGCGCTGCCCTCGTCCCACTCGGGCGGATCCACCTGGGGCGCGGCGAGGGCGCGCGCCTCCTCGGCGCAGACGGCCGCGGCGCGATGACCGAAGACGAGCCCCTCGAGCAGCGAGTTGGAGGCGAGCCGGTTGGCGCCATGCAGGCCCGTGTGGGCCACCTCGCCGATGGCGAACAGGCCGGGCAGGGTGGTGCGGCCATTCAAGTCCGTCACCACGCCGCCGCACATGTAGTGGGCCGCGGGCACCACGGGGATGGGCTGCACGGCCATGTCGATGTTGAAGGCCTTGCACGTGGCGTAGATGTTGGGGAAGCGCTCGGAGACGAAGGCGCGGCCCAGGTGCGTCATGTCCAGGTAGACGCAGTCGTCGCCCGTGCGCTTGAGCTCGGCGTCGATGGCGCGCGCCACCACGTCGCGCGGCGCCAGCTCCCCCAGCCGGTGGTAGCGGTCCATGAACTGCGCGCCCCCGCGCAGCCGCAGCTTGCCGCCCTCGCCCCGCAGGGCCTCGCTGATGAGGAAGCTCTTGGCCTCGGGGTGGAAGAGGCACGTGGGGTGGAACTGGTAGAACTCCATGTTGGCCACCTCGGCCCCGGCCCGGTACGCCATGGCCACGCCATCCCCCGTGGCCACGTCCGGATTGGAGGTGTAGAGGTACACCTTGCCCGCGCCTCCCGTGGCCAGCACCGTCCCCTTGCCCAGGAAGCGCTCGATCTTCCCCGAGGGCATGAGCGCGTACACCCCCAGGCAGCGTCCCGGCGCGCCCGGCCCGTGCCGCCGCTCGAGGATGAGATCGATCGCCGCGGTGTTGGGGAAGAAGGTGATGTTGGGCTGCTCGGCACATGCCGCGAGCAGGGCGCGCTGCACCTCGCGCCCGGTGATGTCGCCCGCGTGGACGATCCTGCGCTCGGAGTGCCCGCCCTCGCGCGTGAGATCGAACTCACCGGAGGCGCGCCGGTTGAAGTCGGCGCCCAGCTCCACCAGCTCGCGGATGCGCTCGGGCCCCTCGCGCACCGTCACCTCCACGGCGTCCAGGTGGTTGAGGTCCGCGCCGGCCTCCAGGGTGTCCTGGATGTGCGCCGCGAACGTGTCCGTGGGGGACAGGACACTCGCGATGCCTCCCTGGGCATAGGCGGTGTTGCTCTCCTGCGGCTCGCGCTTGCTGAGCACCGCCACCGTGCCATGCCGGGCGGCCTGGAGGGCGAAGGAAAGGCCCGCGACGCCACTGCCAAGGACCAGAAAATCAAACCGATGGGGCATGTGTGGGAGCCTTAACGACTGTAAGTGCCGGAAACAAGGCGATTTCTTGAGGACTTTCGGGCGGGGAATTAAGGTTGGAGCGCTACCATGCGACCCCTCCTCCTTCCCTTGCTCTGCGCGCTGAGCCTGGCCCCGCTGGGCGCCCGTGCCGAAGGTGGCATCTACCGGTACGTGGAGAAGGATGGGACGATCGTCTACACGAACGTGCCTCCGGGGGGAGCCAAGAAGGCGAGCCGTCTCAAGGGCACCTTCTCCGAGGCGCCCAAGGACACCGCGCCGGTGAAGGGCCGCTCGCGCACGCCCGAGGAGTTCGAGGCCCACATCACGGCCGCCGCGACGCGCTACAAGATTCCGTCCGCGCTCGTGCGGGCCATCATGCACACGGAGAGCAACTTCAACACCAACGCGCTCTCGCACAAGGGAGCCAGCGGGCTCATGCAGCTCATGCCCGCCACGGCGTCGGACATGTACGTGCGCGACATCTTCGACAGCCGGGAGAACATCGAGGGGGGGGTGCGCTACCTCCGGGTGCTGGCCAACCTCTTCGACGGCGACATGGTGAAGATGGTGGCCGCGTACAACGCCGGCCCCGAGGCCGTGCGCAAGTATGGGGGCCAGGTGCCGCCCTACCCGGAGACCCAGGCCTACGTGCGCAAGGTGCTCCAGCTCTACTTCCATTACAAGGAACGCGAGCGGCTCTCCAAGGACGAGCCCCGCGGGACGACTTCCGATGCCGACGACGCGCGTGATGGGGCGGGGGCCCAAGAGCCCCGTTGACGAGGAGTTCCTCAAGCAGCTCTTCCAGGGCGGCGAGTTGCTGGCGCAGGGCCGTCTGGACGAGGCCCGGCGGTTGCTCGAGCGGGCCCACCAGCTCCAGCCCCGCAACGAGAAGGGCCGCAACATGCTCGGCCTGGCCTACTTCAAGCTGGGCCACTTCGACCGGGCGGCGGAAATCTACGAGGCGCTGGTGCGCGACAACCCGGTGGACGCCACGCTGCGCGTCAACCTGGGGCTCGTCTACCTGAAGACCAACGCCCTGCAGCGCGCGATGCGCGAGTTCGCCACCGCGACCGATCTGCAACCGGATCACAAGAAGGCCCACAACTACCTCGGGCTGGCGCTGGCCCAGGCGGGCGAGTATGGCCGGGCCCGGCAGCACTTCCTCGTGGCCGGCAGCGAGGCCATGGCCCAGAAGATGGCCCGGGCCATCGCGGGGAACTCCTTCGCCCGGACGCCAGCCAGGGCCGCCACGCCCGCGCCGATCCCGGCGCCCGCGGCGCGTCCGCCTCCTCCACCTCCCACGGAGGGCCAATGGGGCGCCCAGTTCGGCCTGGACGAGGTGCCCCCGGCCACCGACGACGAGTTGCGCTTCGACGAGGACGAGGGACCCGGAGCACTCCCCGCCTCCGACTCGGGAGACGGCGCGCACGCACCGGACGGGACACCTGGGGACGAGGCCCGGGCGACCTCATGGGCCTCGGCCTCGCAGCCGGACGGCGAGCGGTTGCCCGAGTCCCTGGATGGGGCCACGCCCGAGCTGCCCCCGCAGTCTCCGGTCTTTGCTGCCACCGAGGAGGTGCCGCTGCTGGCGGAGCTCACCCCGGCGCTGGCTCTGGAGGGCGCGAGCCCCACGCAGCGCCTGCGCGTGGGCGGTGGCAGCTTCTCCGTCTACGTGGAGGGTGAGCTGCTCACGCGGCTGGAGGGGCTGGTGGCCTTCAGCGGACAGCTCGAGTTCGAGCCGGAGCGCAAGCGCTTCCGGGGCCGCGCCACGGACGAGCCCTTCGGCCAGGGCTCGGCCCGGTTCACCCGGGCGAGCGGCCGGGGCGTGCTCTTCCTGGAAGCCGCCGAGGGGCACTCCTTCCTCGCGACGGACCTGGGGGACACGGGCGTCTACGTGCGCGAGGAGTGCGTCTTCGCCTTCGAGGAGGTGGTGGCCTTCGAGAATGGCAAGGTGCCCTCGGACGTGCCGCCGGACCTGGACCTGGTGTACCTGCGCGGGCAGGGCAGGGTGGTGCTGCGGGTGCGCGGCGCGCTGCGCTCGGTGGGCGTCACGCCCGAGGCCCCGGTGACGGTGCCCATGTCCTACCTGGTGGGCTGGCAAGGCTCGGTCACCCCCCGGGTGGTGTCGCTGTCCCGGGACAACCCTCCGCCCGGCGTTGGAGTGGAACTGAGCGGCGAAGGATTTGCCCTCATCTCCCTGCCACTCCGCTAGAACGCTCCGCCATGGATCGAGCGGAGCGAGCGGTACGGAAGCAGCGCAAGAAGGAGGAGCGGGCACGGCGTCGTGCGGCGCGCGAGCCCAGCATTCTCGTGCAGGAGTTCTGGAACCTGCCGAACATGCTGACGCTCGGGCGCATCGTCCTCATCCCCCTGTTCGTCTGGCTCACCTACGAGGCGGACCCGCTCGACTCGCTGCTGGCGGCGGCGGTGTTCGCGGTGGCCGCCATCACCGACATCGTGGATGGCTACCTGGCGCGGCGCTGGAACCTCATCACCGTGGTGGGCAAGTTCATGGATCCGCTGGCCGACAAGCTCATCGCCATGGCGGCCCTGGTGATGATGGTGCGGCTGGGGCGCATCGCGGCCTGGGTCGTCATCGTGCTGCTGGCGCGCGAGTTCATCGTCAGCGGCCTGCGCACCATCGCGGCGAGCGAGGGCATGGTCATCGCCGCGGGGCAGGAGGGCAAGTGGAAGACGTCCCTGCAACTCGTGGGCATCATCTCCCTGTGCGTGCACTACGAGCACTGGGTGGACATGGGCGTCTACGCGGCGCCGGTGAACTTCAACAAGGTGGGCCAGGTGCTCGTGTACCTGTCCGGGGCGTTCTCCGTGTGGAGCGCCGTCGTGTACTTCCGGGCCTTCCTCTCCATGCTCGCCCGGCGAGGTGGCGGAGGGGGTGAACAGAAGGCTTGACGCCTCCGGATGCGGGGGGTATACCGCCCTCACTTTCGACGGCGCCGCGAGGCACCGCCGAAGGGAATCAGGAGTCGAGACGCGGGAATAGCTCAGCGGTAGAGCATCGCCTTGCCAAGGCGAGGGTCGAGGGTTCAAATCCCTTTTCCCGCTCCAACACTCCAACCTGATGCGGGAATAGCTCAGCGGTAGAGCATCGCCTTGCCAAGGCGAGGGTCGAGGGTTCAAATCCCTTTTCCCGCTCCAAAAAAGGCCCCCTGGGAAACCAGGGGGCTTTTTTGTTTTCCTGATCCAGGTATCGAGCGGAGCAGCCCGGCGGGGGGAGGCTTGCTTGACCGGTAATCGGGCGTCCTCTAAGGTCCGCCCCCCCTGCGCGGCAGGCCTCGCCTGCGGGAGGGGACCTGCGGTAAATGGTGCCGCCACATGCTTCGCAACTTCCGTGAACTCTACCAGTACCGCGGGCTGCTCTTCAGCCTGGTCCAGCGGGAGTTGAAAGCTCGTTACCGGGGGTCGGTGCTGGGGTTCTTCTGGACGTTCCTCAACCCCACCCTGCAGATGCTGGTGTACGCGCTGCTCTTCAGCGTCTACATGCGGCAGAACCTGCCCCACTACACCTTCTTCATGTTCGTGGGCCTGCTGCCCTGGAACTGGTTTTCCAGCTCCTTGGGGGCCGGCGCGAGCGCCATCAGTGATCGGCGCGACCTGATGACGAAGGTGCGCTTTCCCGCCCAGGTGCTGCCCACCACGGTGGTGGTCACCAACCTGTGCAACTACGTGCTGTCACTGCCCCTGATGGTCGGGCTCGGATTGTTCTTTGGCGAGCTGCCCACCTGGCACGTCGTGGCCTTCCCGCTGGTGCTCGTCACCCAGCTCTGCTTCACCCTCGCCGTCGTCTACTTCATCTCGGCGCTCAACGTCCGGTTCCGAGACCTGCAGCACATCGTGACGAACCTGCTCATGATGTGGTTCTTCCTCACGCCGGTGCTGTACCCGGTCACCACCATCCCGGAAGCATTCCGCCAGGGGCTGGTGTTGATCAATCCCATGGCCATCCTGGTGACGTCCTATCAGGCCATCTTCTACGAGCACCGTCTGCCGGACTTCGGGACGTTGTTGGCCCTGCTGGTCGGTGCGTTCGCGCTTCTCTGGGTGGCCTCGCAGGTCTTCGAGCGTCGCCGTGAAGAGTTCGCCGAGTCCATCTAGTCGCCCATGACAGACAACGCCGACGCCATCGTCATTCGCGATGCCGTGAAGAGCTTCCGGAAGAGCACCATCCGGCGCGAATACACGACCTTCAAATCGGAGCTGGTCCGCTTGATTCGTGGCCAGCGCCAGCAGGGGGAGCTGCGCCTCATCGAGGCGTTGCGCGGAATCAACCTGCGGATTCCCAAGGGACGCACCGTGGGGATCCTCGGCCGCAACGGCTCCGGCAAGAGCACGCTGCTCAAGCTCATCACCGGCATCTACTCCCCCACGTCCGGGAGCATCCAGGTCAATGGGCGCATCTCCGCCCTGCTGGACCTGGGCGCGGGCTTCCATCCTGACTTCTCCGGGCGCGAGAACATCCTCATCAACGGCATCATCCTCGGCATGTCGCGCGCGGAAGTCCAAGCGCGCATGGAGGATATCATCGCCTTCAGCGAACTGGGCGACTTCATCGACGAGCCGGTGCGCACGTACTCGAGCGGAATGTACATGCGTCTGGCCTTCTCGGTGGCCACGCACGTGGATCCCGACATCCTCATCATCGATGAGATCCTCGCCGTGGGCGATGAGCACTTCGGCAAGAAGAGCCTCGCGAAGATGACGGAGTTCAAGCAGAGGGGAAAGACGATCGTCCTGGTGACGCATGACCTGAACACGGTCGAGCGCTGGTGCGACATGGCGGCGTGGATCGACGCCGGGCGCATCCGGCGCGTGGGCACGCCCGCCGAAGTCGCCCACGAGTACCGCCAGGCCGTGGCCCTCGCCCAGGAACAGTCCATGGTGATGCGGCCTCCGGCGCTGTCGGCGGACGGGGGCGCGCTGCCCTCGCTCGCGGTGCAAGAGGGCCCGCGGCCCCTCACGGGACCCCAGGTCCCGCCCCAGAAGCGCTGGGGGAGTTTCGAGGTGGAGATCTCCGGCGTGCACCTGCTCAATGCCCAGGGCGCCGCCGTGACCTCGCTGGACACCGAGGATCCCTTGGAGATCTCCATCGACTTCAGCACCCGGCAGGTGGTGAAGGACGTGGGCTTCGGCATTGCCCTGTTTGATCAGCAGGGGACGAAGGTGTATGGCACCAACACCTTCGTCGAGGCGGTGGCGCTCCCGTCTCCGCTGCCAGCCGCGGGAAGCGTGCGCTTGTCGTTCCAACGCATCGGCCTCATGCCTGGTGTCTATAGCCTCGATGTCTGCGCGCATCCGGCCGAGGGGCGTGAGTACGACTATCACCGGGGGCTCTACCAAATCACGGTCAGCTCTTCCCAGCAGGATTCGGGGCTGGTGCGTCCGCCGCACACCTGGTCGGTCCACTCCGCCGAATCCCTTCCGCTCAATGTCCTTCCCATGCGCGTGCAGGCGTCCTGAGCGCCCACCGCATCCCCAAAATCATGTCAACCAAGACATCCTCCAACCTCCGTGCTGTTCCGCCCGCTGGTGAGAAGAGGCTGCAGGCTTTCCAGCGTTCGCTTCCGACGCTGGGAGCACTCAGCGCCCAGCGTCCTTCCTCTCCGGCGAAAGAGCCCACCATGTTGGAACTGGCGGAGATGGTGGCCGCCCAGAGAAGGGTGGTGGAGGAGCTGCGGGAGTGCACGGGCTCGAGGTGCACCGAATTGGTGGCCCACGAGCGCATGCTGCGCTGGCTGACGGAGGAGTTGCGCCAGAAGTCGGGTGCCCTCAAGGCGGCCTCCACGGAGATGGCGCCCATGGCGGACCGGGGCATCGCTCCCTCGCCCGTGAGCTCGCTGGCCAGTGCCGCCAACGTCCTGGTCTTCTCGGTGCCGGACTCGCACCGGCGCACGGTGGGCAAGGCCGTCACGGCCGCGAAGCGGGCGTTCGTCGAGGGACTGAAGCCCTTCCACATGGAGTCCATGCGGCCGCAGTACCGCTTCAACCAGGAGCTCGTCGCGGTCCTGAACGAGCTGGTGGCGCTGCGCGCGGGCTCCGGAGACCGTGAGCGTGCGGAGCGCGTCTGGAGCCGGCTCGTGCCCATGGCCAACCCCACCGAGTGGAACGTGCGTTCCCACCGGGGGCGGGGTTTCGGAATGGTGGTGAAGCTGGCCAAACACTCCTACCTCTCCGCCCTGGGTCCCCTGCTCAAGGCCCTGTTCCAGGGACAGTCGGAGTGGAACACCAAGGCCATCGAGGCCGTTGCCCGCTTCGCGCATGTCGAGACCTCGTCGGTCGCGGGGACGGGTGCGCTCATCGAGGAACTCCGGCGGTTGAGCGATCCCTTCGCGCGCCCGGAGATGCCCGCTGGCGTGAAGGTGATCTCCTCGCTGTGGCGGGAGGTGTTCCGCAGGCAGACCGCCTTCAATCAGGAGCTGACCGAGTACCTGCGCCAGTTGCTGGATGTGCCCGCTCCCGTGCCGACCCTGGGCGTTTCGGAATACGAGTCCTGGTGTGCGCGAAGGGAGCCCGCGCAAATCACCCAGGCCGCCCAGGCCGCGGCCCAGTTGGCGCGCCGGCCCCGCCTCAGCGTCCTCCTGGTGGCGGGCAATGCCTCGGAGGTGCAGCTCCAGGACTCCATCGACTCCCTGGCCCGCCAGTCCTACCCCGAATGGGAAGTCCGCATCGCGGAGGGCGACGTGCCCCTGCGGCCCCTGGTGGCGCGGTGGGTGGAGCGGTATGGATGGGACGCGCACCGGCTCCAGCTCGTCTCCCAGGTGTGGGGAGAAGAACTCGAGCGGGCGCAAGGGGAGTTCTGCGCGCTGTTGACGCCGGGGGATGTGCTGGCTCCCCACGCGTTCGCCCTGGTGGCCTGCCGCGCGAACATGGACGTGGACTTCGATGTCCTCTACGTGGACGAGGACCACCTGGATGAGAAGGGGCTCAGAAGCCAGCCCTTCTTCAAGCCGGATTGGTCCCCGGATCTCCTGCGGACCTGCAACTACTGGGGGGAGTTCCTGGTCGTGCGAACGTCCCTGCTCCGGGAGGTGGGGGGCTCGTTGTCCGGCCTGACGGGCCCGCATGCGCATGAGCTATCGCTTCGACTGAGCGAGCGCACGGCGCGGATCGCCCACCTGGCTCGCGTCCTGGTCCATCGTCGCATGGGGTCTCCCTCCCTCTCCGAGGGCATCGCGGCGGCCCAGGTGGGGCTCGGACGGGTCGTGCTCGCCGAGCACCTCAAGCGCATGGGGGAGGAGGCAGACGTGGAGCTGTCCCCCTCGGGCTTCTTCCGCGTCCGCTACCCCGTTCAGGGCACGCCCCGCGTGTCCATCATCGTTCCGTTCAAGGACAAGCCCGAGTTGCTCAGGACGCTCGTGTCGAGCCTGTTCCGGTACACGCGCTACGAGAACCTGGAACTCCTGCTCATCTCCAACAACAGCACCCAACCCGAGACCTTCGCGCTCCTGGAGCAGTTGACGGATCCCCGCATCCGCAAGCTGACGTGGGATCACCCGTTCAACTACTCGGCGATCAACAACTTCGGTGTCCAGCACGCCACCGGCGAGCTCCTGCTCTTCCTCAACAACGATATCGAGGTCATCGAGCCCGACTGGCTGGAGGAGTTGATCAGCCAGGTGCAGCGGCCCGAGGTGGGCGTGGTCGGACCGCGGCTGCTCTACCCCAACGGTACGCTCCAGCATGTGGGCGTGGTCGTGGGACAGCAGGGCTTCGCCGGTCACGCGTTCGCGGGTCTTGCTCCCCATGCCAGTACGGCGCAGGGGCGGGCGGACTGGACCCGGAACTACCTCGCCGTCACGGGCGCCTGCCTGATGATGCGCCGCGATGTCTTCGAGCGCATCGGCGGCTACGACGAGAGCTTCATCGTCTGTGGCAGTGACGTGGAGTTGTGCCTGCGTGCCGTTCAGCATGAGCTGCGGGTGGTCTACACGTCTCACTGCACGCTGGTTCATCACGAATCGGTGACACGCCGGGCGGATGCCATTCCGGAGAATGACTTCTGGCGGTCCTTCGTCGCCTACCGGCCCTATCTGACGGGCGGGGATCCGTTCTACAACGAGAACCTCTCCCTGCTGTCCTCCCATGGCGCGCTGCGCGAGGCGGGCGAGGATGCCGAGACCTTCGCGCTCCGTGTTCTCACCAGCGAACTGCCGAGCAGCCGGATCGATGATGTCACCGGCACGCGGGCCAATCAGCTCCGGCACCTGTCCGAGCACATGCGCGCGTTGGACTACTCCCTGGCCGACGTGGAGAAGGCGCGGGAAGAGGCTCCCAAGCGGATCGCCGCCCTGCGGGCTGGCTCGCTCGAGCGGGTCACCTGGTTCGTGCCCGGCTTCGGCCATCCGTATGGAGGTGTCCACACCATCCTGCGCTTCGCGGATCTGCTGCGGCGGCGCTACGGGGTCGAGAACAGCTTCGTGGTGTACGACAACAACCAGGTCACCGCCCGGGAGATGGAAGCGCGTGTGATGACGCTCTTTCCGGAGCTGCCGGGCCGCTTCCGGATCATTCAGCGCGCGGATGAGTTCGCCGATCTGCCGCCGTCCGATCTGGCCATCGCCACCTTGTGGACGAGTGCCTACGCGCTGCTCCAGTACCCGCATGCCAAGGCACGCGCGTACTTCGTGCAGGACTTCGAGCCCCTGTTCTACCCGGCGGGTAGCTACTACGCCCTGGCGGAGCAGACGTACCGCATGGGTCTTCATGGCATCTTCAACACCAAGGGACTGCATGACCACGTCACCTCGAACTACCCGATGACGGGTTGCTGGTTCGAGCCCACGGTGGAGCGCCATGTCTTTCATGACAAGCGGCCCGTTCGTTCAGGACCCGTGCGGATCTTCTTCTATGGACGCCCTTCGACGGATCGCAACGCCTTCGAGTTGGGAATGGCGGCACTGCGCCAGTTGAAGCTGGAGTTCGGCGCCGAGGTGGACATCGTCACGGCGGGCGAGAAGTGGGATCCCTCGGTCTTCGGTCTGGCGGGGACGCTCAAGAACCATGGGGTGCTGCCCTACGAGAAGACGGGAGATCTCTACCGGGAGTGCGATGTGGGGCTGTGCTTCATGTTCACCAAGCACCCCTCGTACCTGCCGTTCGAGATGATGGCGTGTGGCGTGACGGTGGTGACGAACAACAACCCCGCCAATCTCTGGCTGCTCGAGCATGAGCGGAATTGCCTGCTGGCCGAACCGACCTACTCGTGCGTGTTGGAGCAGTTGCGGCGCGCCGTGCGCGACGCACAGCTTCGTGACCGCATCGGGAAGGCCGCCGCCGAGCGTGTTCGCCGCACGAGCTGGGAAGAACAGGTGGATCAGGTGTACGCGACGCTGATGGGACGTCCGGTGCAGGCCGGAATGCAGGGGGCTGGCTCCAGCCAGCCGGACGCTGGAGTGCGGGTCAAGCCGGTTGCTGGTGGAGTCTGAGCTTGGCTACCCGTTCGTCTGGACGTTCGGAGGAGACCGCTGGTGAGATCGCCCAGATGATCGCCAGCCAGCGCCGTCTGCTGGAGCAGTTGCATCCCTGTGATGGTTCCCGGTGCCAGGAGCTGTTGGCGCACGAGCGCACGCTGGTGTGGTTGATGGACCGGCTGCGTCAGGAGACCGCGGAGGGGGGTGCTCGGGCCCAGGATCCGCTCCAGGCGGCGCAGGAACTGGCCGATGTCCTGCGCTTCGAGGTTCCTCCCTCGCACCGCGGCTTCTACGGGGTTCCAGTCACGGTCGCGAAGCGGGGGGTCGTCCGGGCGCAGACGCCCTTCCTCATCGAGTTGATGCGCCCCCAGTTCGCCTTCAACCGGGAGGTTGTTGGCGTCCTCGAACAGCTCACGGCCCGCCAGCGCGCGGGCAGTGTCGTGGAGCTCTCCGCGTGGGTCGGCAAGCGTCTGCGGTCCATGGTGGATCCCACCGCCTGGGATGTTCGCTCGCCTCGTCAGCGAGTGACGGCGCGGGCCGTCGAAACGGTGAAGCAGGGCTACCTGAGGGTGATGTCCCCCCTGGTGCGCGAGCTGCTGGACACCCAGCGTCAGTGGAATGAGCTGTTGGTGAGCATCCTCGTCACCATCGCGGGTTCGCGACGCCCGGAGACGGCCGAGGCCGCCGCGCTCATCGCCCGGCTGGAAGCCTTGAGCGATCCCCTGCGAAGGGCCGACAATCGGTTGTTGCTCGTGCGCGCCTCCAAGCCCTTCTGGCGCGAGGTCTTCCGGCGGCAGATCGCCTTCAACCACGAAGTGGCCGTGTCGCTCGCCAACCTCCTGGAGACGCATGCTCCGGCGGGTGCTCCTCCGTCGCTCGAGGACTATCCCCGATGGTTCGCCACGGTGGAGCCCGCGCAGATCCAGAAGGCCAGGGCGGCGCTGGGTGGATTGCCGGCACGGCCCCTCATCAGTCTGGCCATGCCCGTCTACCGCACGCCAGAGCCCGTGCTGCGCACCTGCATCGATTCGGTGCTCGCCCAGCGCTATGAGCACTGGGAGTTGTGCATCGCGGATGATGGCTCGGGCTCCCCGGAGCTGACCACGCTGCTGGAGGAGTACGCGCGCAAGGATCCGCGCATCCGCTTCCGGCAGCTTCCCGCCAACGTGGGAATCGCGCGCGCGACCAACGCGGCCCTGGAAGACTGCCGTGGCGAGTACGTGGGGTTCATCGATCACGATGACAGCCTCGCGCCGCACGCGCTCGCCGAGGTCGTTCTGCGCTTCGCGGCCGAACCCGAGCTCGATTGGGTCTACTCGGATGAGGATCGGCTGGATGCCGAGGGACGGCGCTTCCACCCCTTCTTCAAACCAGACTGGTCTCCGGAGCTGCTCCGGGCCTGTAACTATATCTGTCATTTCGTCGTGGTGCGGCGTCAGCTCATGGCGCGGACCGGAGGGCTGCGCGAGGGCTTCGAGGGCTCGCAGGACTACGATTTCCTGCTCCGGCTGAGCGAGCACTCCAACCGTGTGGGCCACATCCCGCGCATTCTCTATCACTGGCGCTACTCCCCCCTGTCGCTCTCGCATGATCAGCGCAAGCTCGAGGCGGCTTCACGGGCGGGGCGGCGCGCGCTGGCGGAGCACCTCGCCCGGTGCCAGGAGCAGGCCGACGTCGTCGACCTGGGCGAGACTTCCTACCGGGTGCGCTACCGGGTGCGGGGCACGCCCCTCGTCTCCATCATCGTCCCCTTCAAGGACAAGCCGGAGCTGCTGGACACCCTGGTCCGCTCGTTGCTGGAGAAGACCCGCTACCCGCACTTCGAGCTGTTGCTCGTCTCCAATCAGAGCTCACGCCCGGAGACCTTCGCGCTGCTCGAGCGCTTGGTGGATCCCCGCATCCGCAAGCTGAACTGGGACGAGCCCTTCAACTACCCGGCGATCAACAACTTCGCGGCGCGGCAGGCCCGGGGCGAGCTGCTGCTGTTCCTCAACAACGACATGGAGGTGACGGAGGGCGGCTGGCTGGAGGAGTTGATCGCCCAGGCGCAGCGGCCCGAAGTGGGGGCGGTGGCGCCCAAGCTGCTCTTCCCGGATGGCTGTGTGCAGCACGCGGGCGTGGTGGTGGGCATCACGGGCTTCGCGGGGCATCCCTTCTGGCGGCTTCCCAATGATGGGAGCTGGACGCCCTTCGGGCATGCCGACTGGCCCCGGAACTATCTCGCGGTCACCAGTGCCTGCATGATGGTCCGCCGCGAACTCTTCGAGGAGCTGGGTGGCTACGACGAGTCCTTCCAGGTCGTTGGAAGCGACATCGAGGTGTGCCTGCGGATGGTCAGCAAGGGGCTCCGGGTGGTCTACACGCCCTATACCCGGTTGACCCACCACGAGTCCGCCAGCCGCCGCCTGGATGCCATGCCGGAGGATGACTTCTGGCGGTCCTTCGTGGCCTACAGGCCGTACCTGCGTGGGGGAGATCCCTTCTACAACCCCAACCTCACCCTGAGCTCCACGAGTTGTGATTTGCGTTGGCACTCGGAGGATGGCGAGGCCCTGGCCTTGAGGACCCTGGCCTGGGAGCTGCCCGGGGCCCGCGCGCGGGAAGGCGCGGCGATGGGGCGGTACCGGCGCCATCTGGCCGAGCACCTGCCAGGGTTCGATTCGTCCCCCTTGCTCGCCTCGTCCCGCCGCGCTCCTGCCGAGGCACGTCCGCCGCGGCGGATGCAGTGGCTGATTCCGGCGGCGGACCGCGTCACCCCGGGACTTGAACTGGTGGCGCGCATGGCCTCGCTGATGCACGCGAGGCACCACGTGGAAAACCGGTTCATCGTCTACGATGCCCCGTGGCAGGACGCGCACCGGATGGAGGCCCTGCTCACCATGGCGGGTGGCGAAGGTCACGTCCAGGTCTTGCGGAACGAAGGCGAGCTCGCGGAGCTGCCGGCCTGTGATGTGGTCATCGCGACGCATTGGACGGCTTCCTGGCTGGCCCTGAACCATCCGGGAGCGGCGAAGCGGGCCTATCTGGTCCAGGACTTCGAACCCCTGACCCATGCGGCCGGCACCCTCTACTCCCTGGCGGAGCAGTCCTACCGGCTCGAGCTCCTCGGGCTCTTCAACTCTCCGGGCGTCCACGCGTTCGTGACGCGCAACTACCCGCTCAAGGGCGTTTGCTTCGAACCCACGGTGGACCCGCTCTTGCTGCAACCGCGTCCAGCGGCCGGCTCCCGCAAGAGCCGCCTGCTGTGTCTGGCCCACCCGCTCGTGCCGGAGTCGGGCTTCGAGATGGTCCTGCCAGTCCTCCGGCGGATCAAACAGGAGCTTTCCCACGAGGTGGAGATCCTCTGCGCGGGACAGGCCTTCGAACCGGAGCGCTTCGACGCGGGTGGCGTTCTGGAAAGCCACGGCGTTCTGACGCCGCGCGAGGCCGCCGAACTCTACCGCACGTGTGACGTGGCCCTGGGGTTGTCGTTCACCCTGCATCCAACGCAACTGCTGCTGGATGTGATGGCCAGTGGCGTCGCGGTGGTGGTCAACGACAATCCGGCCTTCCGTTGGTTGCTCGAGCCCGATCGGAATTGTCTGGTGTCCGAGCCCACGGCTTCCGAGTTGACCCGGCAGGTCCTGCGTTGCCTGAAGGATCGGGCCTTGCGCGAGCAGCTCGCCGCAGAGGCACGGCGGCGCATGGGCACGAGCACCTGGGAGGAGCAGGTGGACCGCGTGTATGCCTATCTGTCGGAGCCGGGCCAGTCGCGGGACGACCGGCCGCACGGTGAAGAGCACGCGCGCTGAGCCCCGGCTCCAGGGCAACAGCCACCGGGCTCAGGACCCGCGCTTGTCGTCCCGCGCGGTCTTCTCCAGGGCGGCGAGCCGCTCCATGACCTCGCGGCGCCAGGCCGTCTGGGCCCGGGACTCCTCCCGCTGGTGCTCGTAGAGCAGCGCCAGCGAGTCGAGGATGGCCTCGTTGAATTCCACCTGCTTGCGCAGCACCTCGTTGATGAAGGGCTGGAAGGCGAGACGGAAGGCGCGCTTGGCTCCCACCAGCAGTGGGCCCGTCACGCCGGAGCGGTGGGACGTGGGCGGTTCCGCGTAGCGGCTGTCCTTCTTCGCGCGGGGCGCCTGGAGCAGGGGCGGCCACTCGGTCTCGGCCGGGGCACGCTGGGAGGCCTCCAACAGCCGACGCACCGACTCCACCTGCTCCGGTTCCGGCTCCGGCAGCCGTGCCGCCGCCTCCATGAGGCGCTCGGGCGCTGGGGACGTGGTGAGGAGATCTTCAGGTCGCACGGAGGGCTCCAGTGGCGCGCAGGGCCTGGATGAGCGCGGAGAGGGTGGGTTCCAGCTGCTCGGGGTCGATCGTGGCGCGCACGCCCCAGGACGCCACGGAGAGGCGGGCACGGGTCTCCCGCGCGACGAGCGAATCCTCGGGCAGGAAGACGACGGGGGCCCGAGAGGAGAGCAGGGCGGTCTCGAGCGCGGACGAGCCGGGGAGCTCCCGGGCCGCGTCCCGGGGCAGCGGCTCGTCGGGGGTGAAGGCGCGCACGTCCAGCCCCTCGACGGACAGCGCGCGCGGGGCCAACTCCACTGGCTGGGGGTTCGGATCCAGCGCCAGGACGCGGGCTCCGGGAAGCTCCCGCGCGAGCCTCCGCGCGAGCCTGGACTCGAGGGCGTCGGGATGGGCCACGAAGCCGGGGCACACGAGGGACACGGTGGGCGCCTGCTCCCGGCTCCGCGCCGCGTGGGGGGCGCCCTCCAGGAAGGGCTGGAGCCTTTCCCGGATGGCCTCCGCCACGGCCTCCTGTCCGAGCCGCGCCACCCGAGCGCGCTGGGCGCGGAGCATCTCGTCGCGCAGCGCCGGGGTACGCTCCAGCACGGCGAGCAGACGGGCCACTTCCAGGGGCTCGTGGGTGAGGCTGGCCACGCCCGCGCCGCCCATCGTCTCGGGCACGGCGGCGGCGCCATACGCCAGCACGGGAACTCCGCGGTACATGGCCTCGAGCAGGGGTACGCCGAAGCCCTCGTGCCGGCTCATGGAAAGATAGGCGGTGGCCACCGAGAAGCACGCGGAGAGCTGCGCGGCGCTCACCCGCCCGAGGAACTGGACGCGCTCGGCCCCGAGCATCTCCTTGAGTCCATACAGGTAGGCCCCATAGGGCGACTCGCGGTTGAGGTAGCCGGCCACGATGAGCCGGCTGCGCGGCTGATGGAGCCGCTGGTACGCGGTGAAGACGCGCAGCACGTCGTCCACGCGCTTGCTGGGCACCGCGCGGCCCACGAAGAGGATGTTGGCGTGGCCGTCATCCAGCTCGGCGCGCAGCACCGGATCCGGCGCCACGTCGAAGGCGCGCCAGTCCACCGCGAAGGGCAGCACGGAGACGCCGTCGTAGCCCGCCGCCACCAGCTCCTCGGCGCTGAAGCGCGAGTAGGCCCACGCGCGCTCCACCCACGGCCGCATCTCCCGCAGCTCCTCGCGCGCCGCCGTGCAGGCCTCGGCCACCTTGCGCTCGAAGCCCTCGAAGAGCCGCGAGGGCGTGACGTTGTGGTAGACGACCGCCTTGCGTCCCGGAGCGCGGGCGATGAGCGGCACGAGCCTCGACTCGAAGCTGTGGTGGATGAGCAGGGCGCTCCTGTCATCCGCCTCGCGCGGGTAGTCCTTCGCGGGCCGCACCAGTGGCCGGCATTGCTCGTCCCATTGCTCCGCGTAGATTTCCGAGGCGTAGCCCCAGCCACGCAGCAACTCGCGCAGGTAGCGCACCTGATTGCCGACCGCATCGCCCCATGCCAGTCGAGGGACCAACTGGTGGACCGCCTGGCTCGTGGGTGGCACGGCGGATCGTCTGCTGCTCGAAAGGTTCACGATGACTTCAGCGTCTACCTGCCGACACGTCCTCGCACAAGGCTGCCTTGACGTCCCCGGGGCCCTTCGCTAGTGAGGTCGGAATCTTCTCCTCCCTTCACTCTCCGAGTCCGTTGATGAACGTCCTGGTCACAGGTGGCTGCGGTTTCATTGGGTCCAACCTCGTCAAGTACCTGCGCCGGGTGCGGCCCGATTGGACGATCATCAATTTCGACAAGCTCACCTACGCGGGCAACCTGGAGAACCTCAAGGAGCTCGAGGGCGACCCGAAGCACGTCTTCGTGCGCGGGGACGTGGCCAACCGCGAGCTCGTCGAGCACCTCATGAGCGTGCACCAGATCGACGGGGTGATGCACCTGGCGGCCGAGAGCCATGTGGACCGCTCCATCCTGGGGCCCGAGGCCTTCATCCAGGCCAACGTGCTGGGCACCCAGCAGTTGCTCGAGGCCAGCCGCGTGCGCGGCATCAAGCGCTTCCTGATGGTCTCCACGGACGAGGTGTACGGCTCGCTCGGCCCCACCGGCTACTTCACCGAGACCTCGCCGCTGCAGCCCTCCAGCCCCTACTCGGCGTCCAAGACGAGCTCGGATCTGCTCGCGCTCGCCTGGCACCACACCTTCGGCATGGACGTGGTGGTGACTCGCTGCTCCAACAACTACGGCCGCTACCAGTTCCCCGAGAAGCTCATCCCCCTCATGGTGGTCAACGCCCTGCACGACAAGCCGCTGCCCGTCTACGGCGACGGCGCCAACGTGCGCGACTGGCTCCACGTGGAGGACCACTGCGCGGCGCTGCTCGTCGCGCTGGAGAAGGGCAAGGCCGGTCAGGTCTACAACATCGGTGGCAACTCCGAGCGCAAGAACATCGAGATCGTCAAGGCGATCCTCGGCCTGGTGGGCAAGCCCGAGTCCCTCATCAAGTACGTGAAGGATCGGCCGGGGCACGATCGGCGCTACGCGATTGATCCGACGAAGATCCGCACGGAGCTGGGCTGGACGCCCGCGCATACCTTCGAGCAGGGCCTGCAGGAGACGGTGCGCTGGTACGTGGACAACGCGGCGTGGTGGGAGCGCGTGATGAGCGGCGCCTACCGCCAGTACTTCGAAACGCAGTACCGCACCCGCCTCAATGGCTGAGCAAGGGACTCCTTCCATGCGATTTCTCGTCACGGGTTCCAATGGATTGGTGGGCAGCCGGGTGTGCGCGCTCCTGGAGAAGGGGGGCCACGAGGTGGTGGGGCTGGGGCGTGGCCCGCGGCGCACGGAGGGAGCCTATCGCTACGTGGAGTGCGACCTCACACGCGACACGGACGTGGCCGCCGCCCTCGAGGCCGCGGCTCCCGAGGTGATCATCCATCCCGCCTCCATGACGGAGGTGGACGCCTGCGAGCGTGACCCCGAGCAGGCGTACGCGGCCAACGTCGCCGCCGTCGCCGCGGTGGGCCGGGGCGCGCGCAAGCTGGGCGCGCACCTGGTGCACGTGTCCACCGACTACGTCTTCGACGGCGATCACGGCCCCTACGACGAGCAGGCGCTGCCCAACCCGCGGGGGGTCTACGCGCTCACCAAGCACATGGGCGAGCAGGCGGCGCGGACCTTCGTTCCGGGCTGCGCCATCGCGCGCACGGCGGTGGTGTACGGCTGGCCCGCGGCGGGCCGTCCCAACTTCGGCGCGTGGCTGGTCGGGGCCTTCGAGAAGGGGCAGCAGGTGCGCCTCTTCGAGGACCAGTTCGTCTCCGCGAGCTTCGCGGACAGTGTGGCCGCCATGCTGGTGGAGCTGGGCGAGCGCAAGCTCGGCGGCATCTGGAACACCTGCGGCGCGGACGTGGTGGATCGCGTCAGCTTCGGCCGCTCCCTCTGCGAGGTGTTCGGCTTCGACCCCGGCCTCATCACGCCTACCCGTCTGGTGGACATGAAGCTGGCAAGCCCCCGTCCGCTGCGCAGCGGTCTCAAGGTGGACAAGGTCCGCTCCCAGTTGCGCACCCAGCCCCTGTCGCTTTCCGAGTCGCTGGCGCGCTTTCACGCGGCGTGGATGGCGCAGCGGGGTGCTTGAACCGGATGCACCGGGCCGGTATAGGCCGGTCAGGTCTGCGTTCGAGTGCTTCGAAGGGCCGGAGTGCACCGCTGAGGGCAGGACCTCGAGGGACACGTCAATGAAGGGAATCGTTCTCGCCGGGGGTTCCGGCACGCGGCTGTATCCGCTCACGCGCGTGGTCAGCAAGCAGCTGCTGCCCATCTACGACAAGCCGATGATCTACTACCCGATCACCACGCTGATGCTGGCGGGGATCCGGGACATCCTGATCATCTCCACGCCCACGGATCTGCCGCGCTTCGAGGAGCTGCTCGGCTCGGGTGAGCAGTGGGGGGTGAACTTCCAGTACGCGGTGCAGCCCAGCCCGGACGGACTCGCCCAGGCCTTCATCATCGGCCGCGAGTTCGTGGGCGGGGATCCCGTGGCCCTCATCCTGGGAGATAACATCTTCTACGGCCACGGCTTGAGCGAGCAGGTGCAGCGGGCGGGGACCCGCACCTCGGGCGCCACCGTCTTCGGCTACTACGTGAAGGATCCGGAGCGCTACGGCGTGGTGGAGCTGGACGCGGAGGGCCGCGCGTTGAGCCTCGTGGAGAAGCCCGCCCAGCCCAAGTCCAACTACGCGGTGACGGGCCTGTACTTCTACGACAACCAGGTGGTGGACATCGCCCGGGAGCTCAAGCCCTCGCCGCGCGGCGAGCTGGAGATCACCGACGTGAACATCGCCTATCTGCGCAAGCAGCAGCTCCACGTGGAGCTGTTGGGCCGTGGCTACGCGTGGTTGGACACCGGCACCCACGAGTCGCTGATGGAGGCCTCCAACTTCATCCAGATCATCGAGCACCGGCAGGGTCTCAAGGTGGCATGCCCCGAGGAGATCGCCTTCCGCATGGGCTACATCACCGCGGCCCAGGTGGCCGCGCTCGCCCACCCCATGCGCAAGAACGAGTACGGGCGCTACCTGATGGATCTCATCGAGAAGAAGGGAGCGCGGACATGACGCGCCTGGACACCGCACTGCCCGAGGTCATCCTGCTCGAGCCCAAGCGCTTCGGGGACGACCGCGGCTTCTTCATGGAGATGTTCCATGCGAAGCGCTACGCGGAGTTGGGCATCCCGGGCCCCTTCGTGCAGGACAACTTCTCGCGCTCGGCCAAGGGCATCCTCCGGGGTCTGCATTTCCAGGAGCCCAACGCCCAGGGCAAGCTGGTGCAGGTGCTCGCGGGCGCCGTCTACGACGTGGCGGTGGACATCCGCCGGGGCTCGCCGACGTTCGGCCGGTGGGTGGGCGTGGAGCTGTCCGCGGACAACCGGCGCCAGTTGTGGGTGCCCGCGGGCTTCGCGCATGGCTTCTGCGTCCTCTCCGAGAGCGCGGACTTCCATTACAAGTGCACCAACTTCTACTCGCCCGGCTCCGAGCATGGCATCGCCTGGAACGACCCGGACCTGGGCATCCCCTGGCCGGTGACGTCGCCCCTGTTGTCCGCCAAGGACAGCGCCGCCCCGCGTCTCAAGGACGCGCCGCTGCTGCCCACCTACGCGGGTTGACGCCCCCTCGCTCGTCCTGGGGGGGTAGACAGGCGAGCATCCTCGTCCCATCTGGGGGTGAGGTGAGGTAGGCGCCCGGCGTGCGCATCCTTCTGCGAAGTTCACGGGAGGACGCGCGATGGTCTGGCCTGGCAAGGGGATGAGCTGGAAGGAGTTCTTCACCGAGCTGAAGAACGAGTACGTCAACGACAACGTCAGCAACGTGGCGGGCGCGGTGACGTTCGCCGCCCTGCTCGCCATCTTTCCCTTCCTCCTGTTCCTCGTGGCCCTGGCGGGCCTCATCATCGATCCCGCCCAGGCCCAGGTGCTCATCCAGGAGCTGGGCAAGGTGGCTCCCGCGGCCGTGACGGACATCCTGGGCCAGCGGATCAATGATCTCGCGGCGAGCAACAGCGTGGGGCTCTTGACGGTGGGCGGCCTGGGCGCGGTGTGGGCCGCGTCGGGCGGCGTGGTGGCGATGATGGACGCGCTCAACACCGTCTACGACGTGAAGGAGAGCCGGCCCTTCTGGAAGATCCGGGGCATCGCCATCCTGGTGACACTGTCCGGCGCGGTGCTCTCCATCCTCGCCTCGGCGGCCATGGTGGCCACGCCCGCGGTGGCGGGCTGGCTGGGCGAGCCGCTCGGCACCGTGGTGATGTGGCTGCGCCTGCCCTTCGCCGGCCTGGTGATGATGCTGGTGTGGGCGATGATCTACTACGTGCTGCCGGACGTGGAGCAGGACTTCAAGTTCATCACCCCCGGCTCCGTGGTGGGCGTGGTGCTCTGGCTGCTCGCGTCCTTCGGCTTCTCCGTCTACGTGCGTAACTTCAGCAGCTACGACGTGAGCTATGGCGCGCTCGGCGGTGTCATCGTGCTGCTCATGTGGATGTGGATCTCCTCCCAGGTCATCCTCCTGGGCGCGGAGATCAACGCGCTGCTCGAGCACAAGTCACCCGAGGGCAAGGCCCCCGGCGCCAAGCGCCTGGACGAGCCGGGCCCCAATGTGACCAAGGGCGAGCTGCGCCGGGCGGAACAGGAGGAGATCGCCCTGCTCCTTCAGCAGCCGCCGCCCCCGCCGCCCGTGCCTCCTCGCATGTCGCCGCTGAGGGCGGCGCTCACCTGGGCCGCGGGCTTCGGCGTGGGGCTGTTCCTGATGCGCCGCTCCGAGCGCTAGCGACGCGCGGTGTGCACGGGGTGCTTCGCCGTGTACTCCGCCCAGTTGCCGTTGAAGTCGACGATGGGCTTGCCCGCGCCTTCCAGGCTCCAGATGCGGGTGGCCACCTCGGACACCAGCTCCTGGTCGTGCGTCACGACGATGACCGTGCCGTCGAACTTCTGCAGGCCCTCGGACAGCGCGCTGATGGACTCCAGGTCCAGGTGGTTGGTGGGCTCGTCGAGGATGAGCACGTTGTCCTGGTCGAGCATGAGCTTGCACAGCAGCAGGCGCACCGTCTCACCTCCGGACAGCGTGTCCGTGGGCTTCATGCGCTCCTCGCCGGAGAAGAGCATGCGGCCCATGACGCCGGAGATCTCCTCGTTGGTGAGCTTCACCTTCACGTCGCGCAGCCAGCCGAAGGCGGTGGTGCCCTTGCGGATGGTGCCGTGGTGATCCTGCGGCAGGTAGCCCACGCTCGCGTTGTGGCCCCAGATGAGCTTGCCGGTGTCCGGCTCGAGCTGCCCGGCGAGCATCTTCACCAGCGTGGACTTGCCCACGCCGTTGCGGCCGATGACGCAGATCTTCTCGCCCTTCACGATGAGCGGGCTGAAGGGCTTGATGACCTTCTGGCCGTCGAAGGATTTGCTGAGGTCCTCCACGGTGAGCGTCTGCTTGCCGCTGGGCTCCGCCTGATCGAAGCGGATGAAGGGGCGGGCGATGTTCGAGCGCTTCAGGTCATCCGACTTGAGCTTGTCGATCTGCTTGATGCGGCTCTGCACCTGGGAGGCGCGAGTGCCGGCGTGGAAGCGGGCCACGAAGTCCTGGAGCTGGGCGATCTTCTTCTTCTTCTCGCCCACCTCGGACTCGATGCGGCTGCGCACCTGGGACTTCTGCCGCACCATCTCGTCGTAACCACCCGTGTACTGGATGATGGTCTCGTAATCGATGTCCGCGATGTGCGTGCAGATGGAGTTGAGGAAGTGCCGGTCGTGGCTGATGGTGATGAGCACGCCCTCGAACGCGGTGAGGAACGACTCCAGCCAGCGGATGGAGTCGATGTCCAGGTTGTTCGTGGGCTCGTCGAGCAGCAGGCCTTGGGGCTTGCCGAAGAGCGCCTGGGCGAGCAGCACGCGCAGCTTGAGGCCGCCCGTCAGCTGCTTCATCGGCCCCTCGTGGCTCTCGGTGGGGATGCCCAGACCCTCGAGCAGCGAGGCCGCCTCGGACTCGGCGCTGTAGCCGTCCTCCTCGGCGATCACCATCTCCAGATCACCCAGCCGGTTGCCATCCTCCTCGGTGATGTCGGACTTGGCGAGGATGGTGTCCTTCTCCTTCATCGCCTCCCACAGGGCCTTGTTGCCCATGATGACGACGTCCAGGACGCGGTTGTCCTCGTAGCGGAACTGATCCTGGCGGAGGATTCCCAGCTTCTTGGGCCGGGAGATGGTCCCCATGTCGGCTTCCTCGTCTCCGGCGAGGATCTTCATGAAGGTGGACTTCCCCGCCCCGTTGGGGCCGGTGAGGCCGTAGCGGCGTCCGGGCGAGAACGCGACGTTGACGTCCTCGAAGAGCTTCTTGGGCCCGTAGGCCTTGGAGACGTTGATGATGGAGAACATGGGGGGCGCTTTCTAGCGGAAGGGGAAGGCGTCCGGAAGACAGGTGACGCATCGAGTCGCCGGTATGGGCGGCGGACAAAGGCTTACAACCCCCCGGAAGGCACTTTCATGCCCTCCGAGGACGTCTCACCTGATACCACCCCGGTCTCCAGGCCCCTGGATGCCCGCCAGGCCGCGGCCCGGGTCAGTTCTTCTGGAGCCAGAGCGAGCGGGGGCCGCGCAGGGCGAACGAGAGCCCGTAGTCGACGTGCTCGGGCTGGCGCGGCGAGAAGCCCAGACGGGGGGTGCGTGCCATCAACTCCTGCAGGGCGACCGGGGCCTCCACGCGGGTGAGCGGCGCGCCCAGGCAGAAGTGGATGCCGTGGCCGAAGGACATCAGGCCGGCCGTGTCCCGCCGCGGATCGAAGCGCTCCGGGTCGGGGAACTTGCGCGGATCATGGTTGGCCGAGCCGAGCAGGAGCGTCACCGTCGACTCCGCGGGGATCTTCCCGCCACTCACCTCCACCTCCTGGGTGGTCCGGCGAGAGATCGCCATCACCGGCGAGTCGAAGCGCAGGGTCTCCTCGCACACGGCCGCGCAGGCGGCGGGGGAGGGATCGCGCCGCAGCCACTCGTACTCCTCCGGGTGGCGGATGAGGGTGTGGAGGGTGTTGCCCAGCAGGTTGGTGGTGGTCTCGTTGCCGGCGATGAGCAGCAGCACGGTGAAGGCATTCACCTCCTGGGAGCTCAGCGCGGGGACGCCGTCGGACTCCTGGACGAGCAGGGAGATGAGGTCGCCCCGGGGCGCGCGGCGGCGCTCCTCGGCCACCTGGGTCATGTAGACGAGCATCTCCTCGCGGCAGCGGCCGACCTCCTCCGGCTCCTGGCCCGTGCGCATGGTCGCGGTCAGGCCGGAGAGGATCGTGTCGCTCCAGCGCTTGAAGTCGCGGCGGCGCACGGCGTCGATGCCGAGCATCTCCGCGATGATGGTGACGGGCAGGGGCGAGGCCAGCCCGTCCATGAAGTCGAACTCCGGGCTGGCCGTCATCTCCGCGATGAGCGCCCGGGACAGCTCGCGCACGCGCGGCTCCATCGCGGAGATCTGCTTGGGGGTGAAGGCGCGGCTGACCAGGCCGCGCATCCGGGTGTGGACGGGAGGGTCCGAGGAGATGAGTTCGGCCACGGATTCAACCTGGAAGAAGCCCCGCTTCCGGTTGCCGAGCCGGACGTCGGCGGAGGAGAACAGGGCGGCGTTCTTCAGGGCGAACGCCACGTCCTCATGGCGGCTGAGGACCCACGACTTGAAGCGCTCGTTCCAGAACAGCGGAGCCTTCTCGCGCATCTCGGCGAAGTAGGGGTAGGGGTGCTGCTTGAACTTCGGATCGAGGAAGTCGAAGCCATCGAGCAGGCTCATGGGGACGCTCCAGGAAGAGACGGAGAAGGGCACGACGGCCCGCTCGGGCTCAGTTCTTCTGGAGCCAGAGCGCGCGGGGGCCGCGCAGGAAGAACGAGGCCCCGTAGTCGATATTCTCGGGCTGGCGCGGCGAAAAGCCCAGACGGGGGGTGCGCGCCATGAGCTCCTGCAGGGCCACGGGGGCCTCCAGGCGGGCGAGCGGGGCACCGATGCAGAAGTGGATGCCGTGCCCGAAGGACAGCAGACCGGCCGCGTCCCGCCGCGGATCGAAGCGATCCGGGTCGGCGAACTTGCGCGGATCATGGTTGGCGGACGACACCAGCACCATGAGCGTGGTCTCCGCGGGCACCTTGCCGCCGCTCAGCTCCACCTCCTGGGTGGTGCGGCGGCTGAGCGTCAACACGGGCGAGTCGTAGCGCAGCGTCTCCTCGATCACGGCGGCGCAGGCCGCGGGGGAGGGGTCTCGCCGCAGCCACTCGTAGTGCTCCGGGTGGCGGATGAGCGTGGTGAGGGCATTGCCCAGGAGGTTGGTGGTGGTCTCGTTGCCCGCGAGCAGCAGCAGGATGGCGAAGGAGTTGACCTCCGGGGGAGTCAGGGCTTCCTGGCCCTCGCTGTCCTGCACGAGCAGGGAGATGAGGTCACCCCGGGGCTCGCGGCGGCGCGCCTCGGCCACCTCCGTCATGTACGCGAGCATCTCCTTGGCGTTGCGCACCACCTCCTCGGGGGCCTTGCTGGTGAAGGTGACGTTGCTGGAGTTGACGATCGCATCGCTCCAGCGCTTGAAGTCGCGGCGGCGCGAGGTGTCCACGCCCAGCATCTCCGCGATGATGGTGACGGGCAGGGGCGAGGCCAGGCCGCTCATGAAGTCGAACTCGTCGCGGGTCGTCATCTCCGTGATGCACTCCCGGGACAGCTCGCGCACGCGCGGCTCCAGGGCGGAGATCTGCTTGGGGGTGAAGGCACGGTTGACCCGGCCGCGCAGGCGCGTGTGCACGGGAGGATCCGTGGTGAGCAGGCTGTCCACCCCGTCGAGCCCGGACTCCTGGTTGCGCTCCTTCGGGAGCTTGCCGGCGATGCGGACATTCAACGAGGAGAACAGGGCGGGGTTCTTCAGGATGTACGACACGTCCTCGTAGCGGCTGACGAGGGTGGCCTGGAGCTTCGCGTCGTAGTGCAGGGGCGCCTTCTCGCGCATCTCCGCGAAGTACGGATAGGGATTGCGCATCACCTCGGGGTTGAAGAAGTCGAAGCGGCTCAGCAGGTCCATGTGTGGCTCTCCTCGGAGAGGAACCAGTGGGGTGGGACGGCGGAAGTCCAGGGGACTCAGTTCTTCTGGAGCCAGAGCGAGCGGGGTCCGCGCAGGAAGAACGAGCTGCCGTAGTCGATGGCCTCGGGCTGGCGCGGGGCGAAGCCCAGGCGGGGGGCGCGCTCCATCAACTCCTGCAGCGCCACGGGGGCCTCCACGCGGGTGAGCGGGGCGCCGAGGCAGAAGTGGATGCCGTGCCCGAAGGACATCAGGCCCGTGGTGTCCCGCCGAGGGTCGAAGCGCTCCGGGTCGGGGAACTTGTGCGGATCATGGTTGGCGGAGGCCAGCAACACCATCACCGTGCTGTCCGCGGGCAGCTTGCCCCCGCTCAACTCCACCTCCTGGGTGGTGCGGCGCATGAGCCCGATCACGGGCGAGTCGTAGCGCAGCGTCTCCTCGGCCACGGCGGCGCAGGCGGTGGGGGAGGGCTCGCGCCGCAACCACTCGTACGCCTCGGGGTGGCGGATGAGGGCGTGGAGGGCGTTGCCCAGCAGGTTGGTGGTGGTCTCGTTGCCGGCGATGAGCAACAGGACGGTGAAGGAGTTGACCTCCTGGGGCGTCAGGGCCGCCACGCCATCGGTTTCCTGGACGAGCAGGGAGATGAGGTCGCCCCGGGGCTCGCGGCGGCGCGCCTCGGCCACCTCCATCATGTACGCGAGCATCTCCCGGGCGCTGCGCTCGACCACCTCGGGCGTCTTGCCCGTCTGCAGAGCGGCATTGCCGGCTTGGATGAGGGTGTCGCTCCATCGCTTGAAGTCGTGGCGGCGCGATGCGTCCACGCCCAGCATCTCCGCGATGATGGTGACGGGCAGGGGCGAGGCCAGCGCCTCCATGAAGTCGAACTCGGGCCGGGAGGTCATCTCCGCGACGAGCGAGCGCGACAGCTCGCGCACGCGCGGCTCCATGGCCTGGATCTGCTTGGGGGTGAAGGAGCGGCTGACGAGTCCCCGCATGCGCGTGTGCACCGGAGGATCCGTGGTGACGAGGTTGGAGACCGAGCCCAGCTCCTGCACGGTGGCGCGCTCCTCCTGGAGCTTGCCGGCGACGCGGATCTTCGTGGAGGAGAACAGGGCGTGATTCTTGAGCACGAACGACACGTCCTCGTAGCGGCTGAGCACGTGGGCCTGGAGCTTCGCGTCGTAGTAGATGGGGGCCTTCTCGCGCATCTCCGCGAAGTAGGGGTAGGGGTTGCGCATCACCTCGGGGCTGAAGAAGTCGAAGCGGCTCAGCAGGTCCATGAAGGGCTCTCCTCAGTGAGGAAAACGGCGGGGAGGACGGCGGAAGTTCATGCTACGGAGAGGCAAGCCAGGAAGCGAGCGGGCGCGGAGGAGCACGCCCACCCTTCTTCGTCCCCGCGCTCCCTGGCTTGGGGGGGACGCGCTCAGTTCTTCTGGAGCCAGAGCGCGCGGGGGCCGCGCAGGGCGAACGTGGCGCCGTAGTCGATGTGCTCGGGCTGGCGCGGCGAGAAGCCCAGGCGGGGGGCACGCACCATCAACTCCTGCAGGGCCACGGGAGCCTCCAGGCGCGCGAGCGGAGCGCCCAGGCAGAAGTGGATGCCGTGGCCGAAGGACATCAGGCCCGTGGTGTCCCGCCGCGGATCGAAGCGATCCGGGTTGGGGAACTTGCGCGGATCGCGGTTGGCGGCCGACACCACGGCGAACAGCGTGGTGTTCGCGGGCACCTTGCCCCCGCTCAGCTCCACCTCCTGGGTGGTGCGGCGCACGACCGTGATCACGGGCGAGTCATAGCGCAGCGTCTCCTCGGCCACGGCGGCGCAGGCGGCCTGCGTGGGGTCGCGCCGCAGCCACTCGTACTCCTCGGGGTGGCGGATGAGGGCGGTGAGGGCGTTGCCCAGGAGGTTGGTGGTGGTCTCGTTGCCGGCCAGCAGCAGCAGGATGGCGAAGGAGTTGACCTCCGGGGGAGTCAGGGCTTCCTGGCCCTCGCTGTCCTGCACGAGCAGGGAGATGAGGTCGCCCCGGGGCTCGCGGCGGCGCGCCTCGGCCACCTCCGTCATGTACGCGAGCATCTCCTTGGCGTTGCGCACCACGTCCTCGGGCGTCTTGCCGGTGATGCTGGCGTTGCCGGAGTTGGCGATCGCATCGCTCCAGCGCTTGAAGTCGCGGCGGCGCGAGATGTCCACGCCGAGCATCTCCGCGATGATGGTGACGGGCAGGGGCGAGGCCAGGCCGCTCATGAACTCGAACTCGTTGCTGGCCGTCATCTCCGCGACGAGCTCGCGCGACAGCTCGCGCACGCGCGGCTCGAGGGCGGAGATCTGCTTGGGGGTGAAGGCGCGGTTGACCCGGCCGCGCAGGCGCGTGTGCACGGGAGGGTCCGTGGTGAGCAGGCTGTCCACCCCGTCGAGCCCGGACTCCTGGCTGCGCTCCTTCTGGTGCTTGCCGGCGATGCGGACATCCACCGAGGAGAACAGGGCGGGGTTCTTCGTGACGTACGTCACGTCCTCGTGGCGGGTGAGGACGTGGGCCTGGAGCTTCGCGTCGAAGTGCAGGGGCGCCTTCTCGCGCATCTCCGCGAAGTAGGGGTAGGGGTTGCGCATCACCTCGGGGTTGAGGAAGTCGAAGCGGCTCAGCAGATCCATGTGTAGCTCTCCTGTGGGATGGAGTGGTGGGGGGTTGTTCGTGGAGGGTTGTTCGTGTGGGGTTGGCGGACGCTCACCCGGGGCGCGGGCTGGCGCCCTCCAGGAAGCAGCGCAGCAACAGGGCGATCTGCTCGTCGACGGGCGTGGGCTGTCGATCGAGGAACTGCCGCAGCAGGGTGCTCTGCAGCATGCCTAGCAGCAGCGTGGGGTAGTGGGGCGCGTCCTCGGGCCGCAGCACCCCTTGCGTGAGGCCCTCGGGGTTGAGCGAGCCGATCCGCTCGGTCAGCGCGTTCACGAGTCGCTGATGGCGATCCAGTTCCTCGCTCGAGGCGGCCACGCGCAGCGATCTCTCCTCCAGCAACAGGGAGAGGAAGCGGAAGTGCTTCTGGGCGTGCTCCAGGATGGCGCGCAGCAGTCCATGCAAGCGCGTGCGGTAGGGCGCACCCCGGCTGCGCTCCAGCTCCGTGTCCAGCACGGCCATCAACTGTTGAGCCTGCGCGTCGAGCAGCGCCTGGAGCAGCCGCTGCCGATCCTCGAAGTAGTTGTAGAGCGTGCCGACCGAGACGCCCACCCGCGTGGCGATGTCCTCCATCCGCGTGGCGGACAGGCCCTGCTCGGCGATCACCTGCTCCGCCGCCTCGAGGATGGCCACCCGGGCCTCCTCCTTCATCCGCTCCCGGAGGGGCTGAGGCTTGCTTCGCGGTGCTGAGCGAGGACTCATGCCGCTGAATATGATTCAGAAAACGGTAATTCGCAATAGCCCCGTGGGGTGGGGAGAACGGGGGGCTGGTGGTCTGGTGGGAGGGGGGCCGGGCGGAGAGGGGGCGTGTCCAGGCTCGGCCACGGGTATAAGGGGACGCACATGGCCGTCCGCTTCGAACTCGTCACCACCGACCCCACGGGGGCCCGCGCAGGCGTGCTGCACACCCGGCGGGGCTCCATCCCCACGCCGGTCTTCATGCCCGTGGCCACCCACGCCTCCTTCCGCCACCTGGGCATGGAGGAGATCAAGGCCACCGGCTCGAGGATCCTGCTGTCCAACACGTACCACCTGATGCTCAAGCCGGGCATCGACGTGTTCCGCCGCTTCAATGGCATCCATCCCTTCATGCAGTGGGATGGGGCGGTGCTCACCGACTCGGGTGGGTTCCAGATCTTCTCCCTGCCGGAGGATCGGCTGATCACCGAGAAGGGCGCCCACTTCCGCAGCTTCCACGACAACAGCCGGCAGCTGCTCAGCCCCGAGTCGAGCATCGCCATGCAGCAGGCGATCAACTCGGAGGTGATGATGGTGCTGGACGTGTGCATCGACTCGCGCACGGACGAGGCGGGCACGCGCGAGGCGATGGAGCGCACCCACCGCTGGGCGCTGCGCAGCCTGGCGGCGAAGAACCAGGTGGACACGGGCCAGGCGCTCTTCGCCATCGTCCAGGGCGGCGTGCACCCGCACCTGCGCGACGAGAGCGCGGGCTTCCTCACTCAGCACGCCTTCGACGGCTTCGCCATCGGCGGGCTCGCGGTGGGCGAGACGAACGAGGAGCGCAAGACGATGACGGCGCGCGCCGCCGCCCAGCTCCCCCAGGACAAGCCGCGCTACCTCATGGGGGTGGGCACGCCCACGGACCTGCTCGAGGCCGTGCTGCGGGGCGTGGACATGTTCGACTGCATCATCCCCACGAAGATGGCGCAGCAGGGCTACGCGTATACCTTCCAGGGGCTGGTGCGCATCACCCGCCAGGCGTTCCGCCTGTCCGACGAGCCGCTCGACGCGACGTGTGACTGCTACGTGTGCAAGCGCTACAGCCGCGGCTACCTGCAGCACCTGATGAGCGGCAAGCACCACACGGGCTCGCGCATGCTCTCGGTGCACAACGTGCACCACTACCAGATGCTCACCTGGAAGATGCGCGACGCCATCCTCCGAGGCTCCTACGCGCAGGCCTACCGCGAGCTGAAGCAGGCGGTGGCGACGCCCAAGGACCTGAAGGAAGCGCGGCTGGAAGTAGGCGCCAACGCGGTGACGCTCAAGGAAGTGGGCTGAGTGGAGACGGGCAACCCGAGGGACGGGGACTTCGAGCTGGTGACGCTGCGCAATGGGGCGCGCGCGGTGCGCCACCTGGGGCATGGGGAAGTGATGCACCCGGCGACGGGCCCGTGGCAGGAGGCGCAGCGGCTCTACGTGGAGCAGCCGCGCCTGGCCGAGCGCCTGCGCACCCCGGGCGAGCCGCTCGTCATCCACGACGTGGGGTTGGGGGCGGCCACCAACGCGGTGGCGGCGCTCACGTGCGCGAGGGAGCTGGGCGCCGAGCGCCGGCGGGGGCTGGAGGTGGTGAGCTTCGAGGTGGACCTGGCGCCGCTGCGGCTGGCGCTGGCGGACGCGGCGGGCTTTCCCTTCCTGCAACCCTTCCGGGACGCGGCCGAGGCGCTCATGCGCGACGGGGCCTGGGAGGAGGCGGGGCTGCGCTGGCGGCTGCACCTGGGGGACGCGCGGGGGCGGATGGAGGGGGTGCCCCGGGCGGACCTGGTGTTCTTCGACCCGTTCTCCCCGGCGAGCAACCCGGAGATGTGGACGGAAGAGGTGCTCGCGCGGGTGAGGGTGGGGTGCCGGGAGGACGGGGAGGGGGCGCTGCTGATGACGTACAGCGCGGCGACGCCCACGCGGGTGACGCTGCTGCTGGCGGGCTTCTACGTGGGGGCGGGGGTGTCCACGGGGACGAAGGGGGAGACCACGGTGGCGGCCACGCGCCGGGCCGCGTTGGGCTCACCCCTGGGCGAGCGCTGGCTGGAGCGCTGGCGCCGCTCCTCCTCGCGCGCTCCCCACGGGCAGCCGCTGACGCCGGAGGCCGAGGCCCGCGTGCTGGCCCATCCTCAGTGGTTCGGGGACTGAATTTTTGGATGGATTTCTAAAATTCATCAGCTAGCGGGCAAGGTCTTCTTTGCAAGTCGGATGATATCGGCCATCCGATTGCCGCCCGCGCCAAGTTATTCAAATGTACGAAGCTTCGTCTGCGAACAGATGCTTAACTCAGAATCTGAAAAAACAGCGGAAGCTTTGGTCACACAAAGGGTAAAGCAAATGACGGGACGAGTGGCTCGATCGGGTTTCTTGTTCTCGGATTACGTCCTTATCGAACGTATCCTAAGGCACATCGTTCATATTCGTGTTGCAAGCATAGAAGACAGGCCGCCACCCATAACACCGATATTCAGGATCGAGGCGCCAGTAGCACCTGATCTACCAGTTGAATGGGACGTTCAAGAGGAACTCACAGGCGATCCGAAGATCCTGATTTTTGAGGAGGTGAAAAGCGGCGATCTTAAAAAGAAAGATCGTTTGGCACTTTGGACCAGGATTCGCAAAACCGCAGTAGCGCTAGGTACAGAGCAAAAACTCATTCCTCGTCTCAAGGTAAATTCAGACAATTTGCCGTCAAATCCCAATAGATGGCGTGCGCTCGGCTCGAATGCCATGACGGCGCAAGGGACTCGACCAATTAAGAAGGTGAACTCTGCGTCCAAGTTCGCAGAAGAGGCGCTTTACACACTCACCCACGCCAAGGGGGAAGCACCTCTCTCAATCGAGCAGGCTCGAAAAATATTAAAACTTTTTGTCTTTGACGAGACAATAGGGGCCGCAAAGCTCATAGAGGATATCGAGGACCAGATAAGGAAATTGGCGGTTGGCCTCGGAATAGAGGAACTCCGTGCCATGCTCCTAGGATTCGTTAGTGAATTTGGTGCCTCAAGTACTCCTGCACGGCATGAGTTTCGGCCTGAAGAGCTTGGAGCAAAAATTGGCATCATGGAAAAGCTCATCAAAGTCGATCCGTCCAGCGCCACTGCTTGGCGCCAGTTGCGAGGTGGAAACAGTAGAATAGCGGCAGGAAAGACAGCTGTTGTGCCTTTTTCTCCAGGTGCGCTCGCATACCAAGATTGGAGAACAGTGCAGCCTAGCGTCTCGCAGGAGTTCATCGACAGGCCAAGCCTTGTAGCCATTACAGGGCGTGGTGGACTGGGGAAGACGGTTATCCTCAAAAAGCTCGCTGAAGAGGCTGAGGAAAAAAATCGTTTAGTTGTTCGCCTTGAGGGTAACGACCTTCGGGCCTATTCGCCAAACGAATTAGTGCAAGCTCTCGAACTCGGGGCTTTTGTGGGGGCCAATGAGGGACGTCCTTTAGAGGTTTACATAGATGCATTCGAAAACGCAGCAGATGAATCAGCCAGATTGAAAGAGTTTATAGCCGCACTATCAAGCGTTTCAAAAGGGAGCCATGTTCGGGTGCTGCTCTCCATTCGCGCGACGGAATGGACGCAAATAATGGGCTCTCAAGAGAGAGTCCCAAGCTGGCGCCGAGTTCAATTGCTTGACTGGAGTAATGAAATCGTCTCTGCGCTCGCCATAACGAGCAGGCGGAAAGCCGAACCTTCCCTGCTCGCCTTGCTTCGCACGCCACTTGTCCTGGATTTGTTTCTGCGAACGTTCAGCGCTGAGAGTAGTGTGCCGGAAAATTTGCAGACTCGGCACGCATTGCTTCGCGCGTACTGGGAACGACGGGTGTTGCCCTCCGACAACGTTTCTGCTCCCGCCAGACGGCATCTCTTACTTCGTTATGCAGAAGAGGAAGCATCAGGAGTCTTTATACACGAATCTCAGGACGAAGCTGCTCAGCAACTCGCATCTGAGGGCGTCCTGATAGGAGAAGGAGGGGCATTCGCATTTCGACATGCGCTGCTGCGCGATTTCACTATAGTGATGTGGCTTGCAGTTAGTGAGGGCGGTGCCACAGGGATCATTAACCGACTCGCCAAAATTAAGAACGGAGTGGCACGCTGGCAAAGCGCACGTGCATTGATTGATGCGTCCAACTCGGAACGGGGCTCCCTATTTGGTTCACTACCGACGTATTGGGAACTAGTCCGAAAGATGGTGCAATCACCAGGAATGATTGAGGTGGCTTCGGATGCCCTCTGCGAACTTGAGGATCCATCGAACTTGGATCTGACAACTCTAGTGGAGGGGGTCAATGAGTCTGTGGCTGCAACGTTCATTGTTCGGCTATTAATTAGTGCCAAGTCATCTGCAAATATAAGATGGCTAGTTCCGTTGGCCTCGCTGCCGGAAGATGCCGACTGGGCACAACGAACTGACTGGATCCATTCTGAATTCCTGCGGCACGCGGCTGACCTCCTTGAGTTTGTATGGAAGGAGGCCAATCATGAGGACTGCAGTCGTTTCGCGGGATCAGCAAAAGCCGTGGCGATCCGTCTTCGTGAATGGTCATCAGCGACAAAGTTTCGAGATTTGATGAAAAATTTCGAAGGCCACTTGATGATAATTGTTGCTCAGCACGCACCAAGCGTATCAACACTCAATTGGTTGCGCGACCGCAGCGACGGCAATAGTCGCTACTGGTTCACTCGCTGGAAGGCGCTTGAGGCTCTTCTTTTCTTGGTATCTGGAGCCCAAGCAATCGGCTTGACGCTTCGCGAATCCGATGTGTTGGCAGTGTATCTTTTTGGCTCAGGATTGAAATTGGTGGATGGGGTTGTAAGTTCAGATGCGTCAATAGGCAGTTGGCCAAATCAGGATTACGAACGAACAAATATTGCCTTGCTGGGAGAAGGTATCGACAAGCATTCCCTTGGTTTGCTTGATGCCCTTCCAAATACTTTTCTTCCCATTGTGTTTGGAATGCTCGTAGGATTGGCTCAAGAGGAGAATGAGCGAAGCAGGGAAGCGCTCCGAAATATTCGGACTGGGCTAGAGAGCCTGTTTCCATCAGAGACCTCATTTGTCGATAATTCTGAAGCTGGTACGCTTGAGAGAACCCTTCAAGCCCGCGCAGGAACGCCTCTGCGTCAAGAGGATGTGCTGGATCGGCTTGTTGATGACGTTGATGGGTATGACATCAACGATCACGCCGATGAAAGAGGCCGCCTCATCCATGCACTTGAAATTCGTCTCACTGACAGTGCCAATACTGGCGACGATTTTATTGCAAAAAAATATTGGCCAGCGTGCAAATGTTCACGTTCGGCAACGGCTTGGCTCTTGCTTCTTGAAGCTGAAGCTAAAAATGGATTTCCCCATCCTGAAATCGTAGATGAGTTGTTGGCAAAAAAACCATTATATCATATCCAACAGGCCACGTCTTGTTTGCATGTTGCCATAAAGGCCCGTTGGACGGGCATGTCGTCCGATACGCAAAAATGCGTAATAAATCGGATCGCTGAACGCAGACGATCACCTGTCTTGGGGTTGTATGATGTCGCGCCCCTCTTGGTGGCCATACCAGTTCGTGATCAACCAGAAGAATTGAAAGACTACATACGCCTTTACGAACTCAGGGGGGTTGATCCCGCCCCCAATGAAAAGCAAGAAAACATCAAGGTATTCCACGAAGGCGCAAAAACAAGCCAGCATGAGTCAGAACCTAAAAATCCGTGGGAAAAATTTTTTGCACTATCTAGAATATCCATCAATTCAGATGAGTTTATCATTGCTGCCGCGACTCGAAGCCTGAAGGATGCCATTGGGGTGGAGTTTCCAAGCATGCAGATGCTTGAGAAAGATGCAACTCCTCTTGTTGCTATTGAGATGTTCTTGGAGACACTTCGCAGGAGGGTGGCGGCAGGAAGGCAGGAAGTCAGTGAGGCTTTGTTGCGAGATGAGCTTGTTGGAATTGCTTGTTGGGCTTTTGATGTAGCTCGGAGTTGCTCAGTCGCACGGTTAAACGCGGATAGGGAAATTGTGAGCGTGAGACAAGCGCCTCAAGACAAGCATCTTTCCCCGTGGCGAAATGCGATTGGGGTCATTGATGAGACATTGAAACATCCGAGTCTCATTGGGAACCGAGAGTTGACCGCTAGATTGATGGAGGAAGTGCGGAGAGTGTCGCACGATGTTTCACCAAAGGTTGCGGCGTGCATTTTTCTCACAGTTGGGCCCAACCACTGGAGACAGGGAGGGTTTGCTGAAATAACGCTCTTGAATGAACTGTTATTGAGTAGCATCGAAAGCCCTGGGGGGCTTGACTTGGGCCTCGCGAATGTTGCTTGGGTCTTGCCAGAAGATAAATTCCAACGGCTTGCCGAAACAATACTGGCCCGAGGCCGCGCTGCGGAATATACCAGAGTTGCAAAGACCCTCGGGCAACAGATGGGGGCGCGAGCAATGCTCCGCGTCAGTGGCGAACGGTCATGCATTATGGTCCTGATTCTCCAATGGCTGAGGGCTCGCCCAGTCAGTGGATTGTTTGAACAGGAATCAATTTACAAGCTCTGGGTCCAGAGTGTTGCGCTTGGCGCTCAAAGCCTTATCTTTTCCAGGTCGTGGGAAAATGAAATAGTTGTGGACTATGTCCTCTTGGTTGAATCTTGCTGGAACGCACTCCGCACAGTTCCTGTGGAGTCGGTTCAAATGTTTGTCAACAGTGTGTTCCTGCCTGTGTTCAATATCCCTAGGGAGCAAGGTCGCCCTCAAACAGAAGTCCGAGCGCTCTGGCAACGACTGCTGCCAATGGCCTCCTCTGTTGCCCTGGAAGGAAAGGAAGACGATGTCTTCAGTCTCGTGTTTCCGCTACGCGGACATCAAGTTGTTGAGCAGTTGGGCGTTGAGTCTTTGCGCCCTTTGATTGATGGACTGGATCAACGAGCAGTGCGTCTCGGGGAACGTTTGAGGTCCGCGCCATTGAATAATGGTCATTATTGGTTGGATGTTTATGGATACGCGATAAAATTTCTTCAGACAGTCGTCACGGCAACGGGGGGTGATCAGCTTCGTGAGTATGTGCATGAAGTGCTGCAGCGATGGTCTCGATTGGGAATTGAAGAGGCCGTTCTTGCTGCTCGGAAAATTCGAGATTATTCATAAACTGGTCAACTGTCGCTCGGGATTGGGATGCGCGGTATGTTTTCTACCGTGTCATGCCGTCGCCCTGCGATGCCCGCAGTACTCGGAAGGGTGTCCGGAAGGGTGTCAGACGACTCGTGTAGGTAGGCCCCCACCTGACACCCTGGGTACCTCCTGGAAGTGGGAGGACGGGGAGGGGTGCTGCTGATGACGTACAGCGCGGCGACGCCCACGCGGGTGACGCTGCTGCTGGCCCCCGGAGAAGGTGTCAGACGATTTGTACGAGACGGTTCGTCTGTCTCGGGCGGGCCCGTGGGAGACCCCTCCCGGGAGAAGGGCGTCTCGCCGACGAGACCACGGGAGCGCAAGCGGACGTCCACCGCTTGCTGGCTCCCCACGAGGTGCGACTGGCCCGCTCCGTGCTGAAGGCGCCGTGCGCCATGCCCGGACCTCATGACCTCTTCGCCCGCTATACTTTCGGCCGTCCCGAGCGGGCGGAAGCCGAGCTGCGTGCCGTCCTTCCCGCCCAGGTCGTCTCCGCGGTGGACTGGTCCAGTCTGCGCCTGGAGCCCGGCAGCGTGGTGGACCCGGAGCTACGCGAGACGGAGAGCGACCTGCTCTTCACCGCCCGCCTGCGCACGGGCCGCCCGCTGCTGCTGTACGTCCTGCTGGAGCACCAGTCCACGGTGGACCGGTGGATGGCGCTGAGGATGCTGCGCTACGTGGTGCGTCAGATGGAGCGCTGGCGTCAGGAGCATCCGGAGCACTCCCGGTTGCCGGTCATCCTCCCACTGGTGATGTACCACGGGCCGGAGGGGGCCTGGAGCGCGCCGAGGCGGGTGGAGGACCTGTTCGAGCTGCCAGGGGAGAGCGAGGAGGAGCGGGCGCAGTGGCGAACGTGGGTGCCACGCTTCGAGTACCTGCTCGATGACCTGACAACCGAACGGGAAGAAGCGTTGAAAGCACGACCCGGGCCTCCGCTGGCCCGGCTGGCGTGGTTGGTGCTGCGCTACGGACGTACGGGGGAACTGGCGCGCAAGTTGCCGGAGTGGGTGGGCCTCTTCGCCCAGGTGCAAGCGGCTCCAGAGGGCGCCGAACACCTGCGGGTGGTCATCCGTTACCTGCTGTGGACCGGGGACAAGGCCGTCCACAACGCTACAGGTCAGGTGCTACATTCAGTGCTGGATGAGCAACGCGCGGAGGAACTGATGCGGAGCTATGGCGAGGAACTCATCGAGCAGGGACGTCAGCAGGGGCTGGAGAAGGGGTTGGTGCGAGGCAGGCAAGAGGGTCTGGCACAGGGACGTGCCGAGTCCATCCTGCGGATTCTCGCCTTCCGCGGGATTCACGTGGAGGAAGGAGCCCGGCAGCGCATCCTCGACTGCACGGACGTGGACACGCTCGACGGCTGGTTCGACCGGGCCCTCCAGGCCACGACCCTCTCCGAGGTGCTGGACGGCGGGGCACACGCCTCTCGGCGGAAAGACTCGTGACCCGGCCTTCGCTCGCGTGCCTCTGACGTGGTGGCGGCGGGAATCGAACTCGTGTGGGTAGGCCCCCAGCTGACACACCAGTTACCTCCTGGAAGTCGGGCGCGGTCCATGCGAGCACCGGAGCTTGGCCTCCAGCATGCCGAGAGGCCAGTGAGGAGCACTCATGGACGAGGCGAAGAAGTCCCAGGCGAGCGGTGAGGAACCGGAGCGATTGGGGCCGTACCTGATTCAGGAGCAGGTGCAGCAGTCCCATGACAGTCAGGTGGAACTCTACCTGGCTACGAACGAGACGAGTGGGGCCACGGCCCTGGTGCGCAAGCACACCGCCGAGGAGGTCGCGGCACCGGGAAAGGACTGGCGGGTAGTCTTCGGAGCCTGGGCCTCACGGGGCTACTCCGTCATGGAAGTGGAGCACACCGCCTGGGCCCGGGCCCAGGGCAGGCAGTCGGCGGAGTCGCTGCTGCTCACGTTGGAGGAGGTGCTCGAGGAAGCGCGGCGCATGGCCCGCGCCGTCGCCGCTCCCCGCGAGCCCCGCCTCCGGTGGCGCTTGGTGACGGGAGTGGTGAGCGGCGCCACGGTGTGTGCCCTGCTCCTGGCGTTGGTGGCCTCGCTGTCCCACTCCCCGAACACCCCGCCAGCGCCCATGAGCCACGAGGAGTCCACGGCCGCCGAGGTGCCCACTCCCTCCATCGATAGGGTGCTCGCGGACACCACCTCCGAGGAGCCATTCGTGCTCGTCCGGCCTCTGCCGAAAGAGCCCTACAAGGGACAGAAGCGTCCGCCCTGCGCGCGCTACTCCGAGGTGGAGCTGGTGGGCGGGTGCTGGATGCCTCATGAGCTGAAGGCGCCGTGCCCGGACTCCCTCCACGAGTACCAGGGCAAGTGCTACGTGCCCTCGTTCAGCGCGAAGCCGTCGCCCTCGTCGCTGGGTCAGTGAGTGGGGCGGGCGCCTGCGGGCTTCACTGACAGCCGTCCGTACGTGAGGCCACGGTTCCCGTGGAACGAGCGGCCAGTGCCATGCCAATGTCCGCGAGTTCCCTTCACCGAGCGGTGGTGGACCGCGAAGATGACGCTGTCCCCGGCCCCAGCGGCATCACCTCCGAGCGGGACTGATTGCGCGGGCGTTGCTCGGTAAGGACGAACTCGCCGCCATCAGGGAGACGACCCGGTACTTGCGCGAAAAGCGCGCGGGGCTCATAGACTTCACGTCATGGCATGGCATCCCAGGCTCGTCGTGCGGTTTGGCAGGGGGCGAAGCATCGCGTCGCCAACCAACAGCACCGGTTACGATTTCCAGGGAGTCCTGGCCACCTTCATTGCCTGTGGGCTCGTCGCGGTGGCGGCCTCGGGGGAGCCCCTCGTGCTCCTGGCGCTGGCCCTGCCGGGCGTATTCCTGTGGGACGCCTGGGCCTGGTTCGCCGCGACCGAGGAAGAGCGGGCCTCGTTCCGTGCCGAGGTCGAGCGCCTGAAGGCCCGTGGCTGGAGGCCGCCTCCGGACCAGGTCGTTATCAGAGCGCGCTGGGGCTGGCGGGCAGTTGTCGGCCTCCTGGCGTGTCTTGCCCTGTCCATCGCCCTGGTCGCCTTCGTCCACCCCGCGTTCCTCGTCGTGACGCTGTTCATGGCCGCCTTCCTGGCCGCCGCGCTTTTCGATTGTCTGCGCGAGCGGACCCACAAGAGCACGGCCTGAAGCATCAACGTCAGGAGACGGAGGAGGTGAGGGCGGGGTGCCGGGAGGACGGGGAGGGGGCGCTGCTGATGACGTACAGCGCGGCGACGCCCACGCGGGTGACGCTGCTGCTGGCGGGCTTCTACTGGGGGCGGGGTGTCCACGGGGACGAAGGGGGAGACCACGGTGGCGGCCACGCATCGGGTCTCGTTGGGCTCACCCCTGGGCTAGCGGGTGGAACTGTCCAAGCTGTAGCGCGCCGAGCCGGGAGTGATGAGGCGTGCGGCACGCCGCCGTCCACGTCCATTTCTGAGAGCGCGAGGGGTCGATCGTGGCAGCGGTTCAAGCGTCGTCAGGCAGGAAGACGAGGTGATCCTTGGGCAGTCGGCCCGAGCCCGCCAACTCGAGGTATTCATCGCGGCTGCGGACGGTGGCGACGACCTCCGGGGTTCCGTTCTTCATCACGACCACCGCGCCGATGGTATCGGGCTCCTCGGCGTTGAAGATCGCGCTGAGCGCTGCCTGCTGCATGGGGGAGGGGCGTGCGCGGAGTTCGCGGATGAGCGCGACGACGATCCCCGTGACGGCGGTCGACAGCAGCGCAACGAACAGCCAATCCACCTGCCCCGCGGACCCGGGCTCGCGTGAGCTCACGTAGAAGACCAGGCCCGTGACGATGATGGAGGTACCCAGCCATAGCGGCCCCGCGAGCAACCACAGTGGAGTCTGTCTCTTCACCCGCTACCCCGCTAGCCCGTGGTGGCCCTGCGCCCGAGCTCACCGATCCATTGCCTGGCGGACCCCTTGCTCGACTTCATCACCCGCCAGGGCGTCCACGATGTAGTACCCTGCGAAGCCGATGATGAACCCAACGGCATTCCCAAGCAAGGGAACCTCCGAGCCGGCGAGCGCGCCGATAGCCCCCGCTGACAACGCGCCGCCGATGGTGCCCGCGACGGCGGCGCGAGTCCCCGTGGCGACATAGTCCGTCGTCGAGTGTTCCTGATCATCGAGCGCCAGCATGGCCATCGAGAAGACGGGAGCCGCCACGCCGCCTCCCGCGGCCCCGCCTATTCCTCGGCCAAGGCTGGAAGCCGTCCAGGAGCTGGTTCCTCGACTGGTGAGCTGACGTGCCAGAGCGCTTCCCATGTTGCCGGCGACAAGGTTCTCGGTGATACCACCCGTCAGCCCCGACGCACCGCCCGCGAGCCCTACCTTTCCCAGACGAACACCCGCGTTGGATGGCAACCGGTTCAGCAGCATCCCCCCTCCTTCGAAGGCCATGGAGACGAAGGCACCGCCCATCGCGCCCCGCCCCCCTGAGATGCCCGCGGACGCCAGGTTTCCCTGCAGTCCTCCACCGTACCTCTGGGCCATCAACAGCTCTGGGAAGAGCCACGTCCTGAGCTGGGCAGAGGACATCTCGGGGTTGGCGAGGCTCACCTGCCGACGGAAGTTGAGTAGGCGGCTGAGGTGCAGGCTGGTGATACCGTTGGACCGGACACAGCTGGCCAACTGCTGCCGCACGCCGCGAAGCTCGTGCTCGATCTGCTGGCGCACCGTGGATTGGGTCCCGGAAGCTTGCTGGAGACTCGTCAGCGTCTGGTACGAGCGGTACGTCACGCCGTTGATTCGCACGGGCTTTGCGTTCAGGAGCTGGTCGGCGAGCTGCGAGTAGGCCTTCTTCGTGTAGTTGGCGGGGTCCTTCAGCGCGGACTGGAATGACTCGACGTGGTTGGCATTGATGGAGATATATCCATCCCGCATCATCAATGCCCTGCCCTCCGCCGCGGGGAGTTGGGGGTACAGCAGCGTACGTGCTTTCACGAACTTGCCGCTGCTGTAGTCCATCCGGGAAGGACGGTCGCAGGGGCGCGGGTTTTCTGGGGCGCTCGGCGAAGGTGTCAGACGATTTGTATGAGACGGTTCGTCCGTGTCCAAGGTGTCAGACGATTTGTATGAGACGGTTCGTCCTAACTCGGGCGGACAGTAGGAGATCCCTCCCGGAACAAGGGCGTCTCGCCACCGGGACCAAGGGGGCGCAAGCGGACGTCCATGGCCTGCTGGCTCCCTGCAGGGAGCAACTGGCCCGCTCCGTGCTCAGGCGCCGTGTGCCATGCCCGGTCCTCATGACCTCTTCGCCCGCTATACCTTTGGCCGCCCCGAGCGGGCCGAGGCCGAGCTGCGTGCCATCCTGCCCGCCCATGTCGTCTCCGCGGTGGACTGGTCCAGTCTGCGCCTGGAGCCCGGCAGCGTGGTGGACCCGGAACTGCGAGAAACGGAGAGCGACCTGCTCTTCACCGCCCGCCTGCGTACGGGCCGCTCGCTGCTGCTGTACGTGCTGCTGGAGCACCAGTCGTCGGTGGACCGGTGGATGGCGCTGAGGATGCTGCGCTACGTGGTGCGTCAGGTGGAGCGCTGGCGTCAGGAGCACCCGGATCGCTCCCTGTTGCCGGTCATCCTCCCGCTGGTGATGTACCACGGGCCGGAGGGGGCCTGGAGCGCACCACGGCGGGTGGAGGACCTGTTCGAGCTGCCAGGGGAGAGCGAGGAGGAGCGGGCTCACTGGCGAGCGTGGGTACCGCGCTTCGAGTACCTGCTCGATGACCTGACGGCGGAGCGGGAAGAGGCGTTGAAAGCACGGCCGGGTCCTCCACTGGCCCGGCTGGCGTGGTTGGTGCTGCGCTACGGGCGTACTGGGGAACTGGCGAGAAAGCTGCCGGAGTGGGTGGGCCTCTTCGCCCAGGTCCAGGCGGTTCCAGAGGGCGCTGAACACCTGCGGGTAGTCATCCGTTACCTGCTGTGGACCGGGGACAAGGCCGTCCACGAGGCCACGGGCCAGGTGCTACATTCAGTCCTGGATGAGCAACGCGCGGAGGAATTGATGCGGAGCTATGGCGAGGAACTCATCGAGCAGGGACGCCAGCAGGGGATGGAGAAGGGGTTGGAGAAGGGACTGGCACGGGGACGTGCCGAGGGCATCCTGCGGATTCTCGCCTTCCGAGGGATTCACGTGGAGGAAGCAGCCCGGCAGCGCATCCTCGAGTGCACGGACGTGGACACGCTCGACGGCTGGTTCGACCGGGCCCTCCAGGCCACGACCCTCTCCGAGGTGCTGGACGGCGGGGCCCACGCGTCTGGGCGCAAGGACTCGTGACTCGGCCTCCGCTTGCGTGCCTCTGACGTGGAGGCTGGAAGGCTGCCTGGTGGACGCGGTGCACCAGGGCCTGCGCCACGTCGTCCCGGCCTGGACGGCGCGGCTCTCGGCCGTGGCCGCGCGTGTCCGGGAGCTCGGGATGAAGCGCCTGGCGGATGACCTGGGAGCGCTCGCCACCAGCCTCGTCCGCGGCCCGTGCCTCGGGTCAGGCCGCGGACGAGGCTGCGCTCGCTGCAGCGTGGACCGATGCGGCCCTCCGCGTCACGGTGGGGCTAGAACAGCTCGGGACGTGAGCCTTCGGATACGAGCCATGCTCGGCGAGAAGTGAGGGTTGTTCAGTCGAGCCCGCGCTTCCCCGCGGACCAGTACGCCTTCACCTTCTGCGCCGCGCCCACGCCGTCTTGCCGGAGCCGTGCGCGCAGCGCCTGGATGGCCTGCGCCCGACCCGTCATGACGAGGTGCGCGCCCGGATGCCGCCTCAGTGCGGCGCCCAGGCGCTCCGCCACCGCGGGCAGGTGTCCTTCGTCGGGCGCGCGCTCCACCAGGGCGCTGTCCGACAGGTGGAACTCGCGCAGCACCGACTCGGACGCGTCTCTGGAGGAGACCTCGAACACCGGCTCGACACCATCCGCACCGGCCCGCAGGTTCCGCAACGTGTGGGCCACGGCGAAGGACGTCTCGTCTCCGAACAGCACCACGGGCCCTTGAAGGGACGAGAGTGCCAGGGAACCGCGAGGCCCCATGAACTGGCAGCGGTCCTCCACCCGCACGTTGCGGCCCCACTCCGCGCCGGGGCTGTTGCCATGGAGGTAGACGAGCAACTGCATCGCCCCGCGAGCCGAGTCCCACGCCAGGGGCGTGTACGTCCGCATCCCTTCGCGTGGAAGGAACACCTGCACCTTGTCCCCCGCGTTCCAGGAGACACCGCGCAGCGCCTCGCCTTCCAGCTCCATCCAGCGAAAGCGAGGTGAGACGTCACGCACCTGCGCTACCCGCGCGTCGCGGAACAGGAACCGCCCCAGCATGCCTCCGAGAATCGCCTTTCCTGACGCCATTCCGTATCACTCCCGGGGCTTCCTGCCCCTTTCATGCGGGCCATCCTCGCACCGGCCCGCCAGCGCGGGAATGAACTCGTGTGACGGGAATATGAAGAAGCGTGAAGCACTCGGGCGCGACCTCCGGAGAGAGACCACGGTGGCGGCCACGCGCCAGGCCGCGTTGGATTGGGCCGCCGGTAGCTCACGGGGTGAGGCGCGGCGGTCCCAACTCCAGTGGATCCCAGATGTAATCCTCGGTGGGGAGCAGCAACATGTTCTTCAGAGCGTGCCGCTCCACGAAGTGAACGAAGCGCGCGGAGACCACCGCTCTGCCTGGCAAGCCGCGGGCGAAGGGCATCCGGGGACACTGGGCCACCTCGCGCCTGCTGCCCCCGGGCTTCGGCGTCGAGGCCTCGTGGCGGCTCTGGCGCGATCCCCGGCCCGGCACGCGTCTGCTCTACGAGTGCCGCGCGGGCGACCACAACCTGCTGACGCCGGACGTGAACTGCGAGGGGCTCCAGCCGCTCGGACCCGTGGGCTACATCCACACGAGCCAGGTCGCGGGCACCGTGCCCCTCTACCGCTGCCGCGTCGGCGCCGGGCAGGACCACTTCGTCTCCCCCGCCTCCAACTGCGAGGGACACATCCTCGAGCAACTCCTCGGCTACGCGGTGCCGTGAACCCCGGAGTCAATCCCCCCGCTCAGCGGCGGACGTTGTCTGCCGCTGCTGGCCCCGGCGCGCGAGCCCCCTGAGGCCGCGGGGTGTTGAGGCTCGAGCCACCCCAGCCCAGAGCGCCAGGCCTCTGCCGCGCACCTGCTGGGAGCGTGGCCAGGGCCGGCGTGTACCCCAACGGGCTGCGCGGCTTCTCCACCGACTGGCGCACGGCTCGGGCGGCCCCCGTCCGCGGCCCTCCTCGGCTCCTCCGCTCCAGTCCACCCCCTCTCCACAGGCCTTCCATCCATCCTATGCTCCAGTGGTTCGAATCCGGCGCCAGGTAACACAGAGCAGAAAGACATTCATGACTACGACACTCATCGACGGCTTCAATCTCAGCGCGGAACACGTGGTCGCCATCGCCCGCGATCCCTCCATCAAGGTCGGCCTGGCCGATTCCGCCCGCGCCGCGCTCGAGGAAAGCCGCGACTACATCGAAGCCACCTGGATGCATGACGAAGCGCCGATGATGTACAGCTTCAATACCGGCGTCGGCCTGCTCAAGGACACCCGCATCAAGGTCGAGCATATCGAGCTGTTCCAGACCCAGATGATCATGGCGCATGCGGCCGGCATGGGCGAGCCTTTCTCCGAAGAGGTGAGCCGCGCCACCATGCTGCTGCGGGCGAACGCCTTCGCCAGCAATTATTCGGCGCCGCGGGTCGAGGTGCTCGACCGCCTGCTGGCCTTCCTGAACGCCGGCATCCATCCGGTGATGCCGCAGAAGGGCTCGGTCGGCGCCTCCGGGGACCTGGCGCCGCTGGCTTACCTGGCCGCCGCCATCACCGGCTTCGACAAGGCGGAAGTGATTTACCAGGGCCGGCGCATGAGCGCGCCGGAAGCGATCGCCAGTGCCGGCATCACTCCCGTCAAGTTCGACCTCAAGGCCAAGGATGCGTCGGCGCTGATCAACGGCTGCACGGTGTCGCTGGCGGTGGCGGCGCTGGCCGCGAAGGATGCCCGCGACCTGCTGGCCGACGCCTGCCTGTCGCTCGGCCTGACGTTGGAAGCGCTGCGCGCGGAGATGTCCGGCTTCGACGACCGCATTCACAAAGCGCGCCCGCATCCGGGCCAGATCAAGACCGCCGCCATCATCCGCAATTTGCTCAAGGGCTCAACCCGCACCAGCCACGAGGCGCGCGCGGTGCAGTTCCCGGAAGAGCTGCGCCGCACCGATATCCCGTACACGCCGCGCATACAGGATGTGTATTCGCTGCGCTGCGCGCCGCAGGTCTACGGCCCGGTGTTCGATGCGCTCGATTATGTCGACACCATCATCGGCAACGAGATCAATTCCGCCACCGATAATCCGCTGATCTTCGGCAAGGAAGGCGGCGGTTTCGAGATTATTTCAGGCGGCAATTTCCACGGCCAGTACCTGGCGCAGGCGATGGACCTGCTGGCAATGGCGGTGACCGACCTCGGCAGCATCTGCGAGCGCCGCATCGCGCGCCTGATCGATCCCACCCTGTCCTGGGGCTTGCCGCGCAATCTGATGACCGGCATCCGCGGCGTCAACACCGGCTATCCGGTGGTGCAGTGCTCGATGAGCGCGCTGGTGATGGAAAACCGCACGCTGTGCATGCCGGGCAGCGTGGACAGCATTCCGGCCAAGGGCAACAGCGAAGACCACATCTCCAACTCCACCTGGTGCGCGCGCAAGGCGGCCACCGTGGTGGCCAACACCCAGTACATCGTCGGCGTCGAAATGCTGATGGCGGCGCAGGGTCTGACCATGACCGAAGCGCTGCTGCCAGGCTTCGTGCTGGGGCAGGGCACGCAGGCGGCGTATGAGGAAATCCGGCGCCAGATCCCGGCTTGCCTCGACGGCGACCGCTGGTTCCATGACGATATCGCGACGGCGCGCTCCTTCGTCACCACCGGCTCGGTGCGCGCGGCCGTGGAAAGGAAGATAGGCAGCTTCGCCTGAAGGCAGGGCGCCAAGAAGGGTGTCAGACGACTCGTGTGGGTAGGCCCCCAGCCCTTGGCCTGGCCTATGTCTTCGAGGAACTGGTGAGCACCCTGCTTGAGCAGGGCCGTCTGGTGCGGGTCATCGAGGACTGGTGCACCGACTATCCTGGCTTCTTCCTCTACTGCCCCAGCCGCCGCCAGTTTCCGGTGGCGCTCCGGGCCTTCATCGATTTCACGAGGACCGGGCGGTCTGTCTAGGCCGCCGCCTCGGACGGGCGACGGAGAGCACCAGGGCCGCTGCGAGACTCGCCTGGTTCAGGTCAGCACCTTCTCGATTTGTAAGCATAAGACGAATGGGGGCCTTTTCGACGTGTTCGCCCGCGTGAGGTGTGGAGGCAGTCGGCGGGGAGATTTCTTGAATTCTTATACGCGGATGACCAGCAGCGCACCCAGCCAATCTGCGACGAGAGCGACCCGGGCGTCGACGCTCGCCGCTGCCGCACTCACCCAGCGCATATTGTCTGTCATGGTGCGTACGCAGTCCTATGGCACGCGTTGAAAGTTGCGCCGTCCGCGCGCGCCGTGTTAGCCACGACGCGACGAGCGCGCCCCAACGTCGATTCGTCATTCATATTCAAGGAACTCGATCATGAAGGTTGTATCTCAGGTTCTTGTCTCGCTGTTGTGCTCGGCCTGTGTTGCTGGCTGCCTCTCGCCAGAGGAGCCGAGCGGCCAACTCGACACCGCACTCTCGGAGACCGCGGCGGCTGTGACCGACGGCGCCAGCGTGGAGCGCACCGTGCTGCCGCCGCATGATGTCTACGCGGTGAACGCTGGCGGTGACGCGGCGGGTGGCTTCACCGCGGATGACTACTTCACGCAAGGCGACGTGTTCTCGAATGTCTCCCAGCCAGTGAACACCACGGATGTGTACCTCGCGGGGCCGCCCGAGCTCTACTCGGATGCGCGCCAGGGTGGTCAGTTCGGCTACTCGTTCACGGGGCTGACGCCGGGGATCAATTACGCCGTGGTTCTCCACTTCGCGGAGCTGTACTTCTCGTTGCCGGGTCAGCGCCGGTTCAATGTGTCCCTCAATGGGAGGGTGTATACCAACATCGATATCGTTTCTCTCGCGGGCGGTCCGTTCAAGGCAACGACTCTGCTGTACTTCGTGCGTGCGGACGCCAACGGCACCATCAACGTGGACTTTTCGCGCGGAGCGAACGATCAGCCCATGGTGAACGGCATCGAGGTGCGTGTCATCGAGTGAGAACACCGCGCCGCGGTGGGGGCAATGCGCATGTTGTCCGGGGGGGGGGCGACGTCCTTCTGGTTGAAGCAATTGAATCACCGTGCCTCCGCAGGACGGAAAGCACTGGACGTCGGACATCGTCCAGACCTACCCGATGGTCGATTTGTTCCTCATCCTGGTGGACCGCGATGGCGAGGAGATCGAGCTCTGGAGGCGCTTGCTGCCCGTGCGCAAGGCGGAGCACTTGCCGCAATCCTTCAAGCAGTGACTTCGTAACGGTCGAGCCAAGCCGCTCAGGGACCGCAGACCCATTGGCCGACAATATTGGAGGTCGTGCTGCCGCTGCGCTCATGACGCAACGTGGCCGGCCGGGGCGGCGATTCGCCTCCGCCAGTCGCTGGACCCGTGAGGGTAATCCGGAGGGTGTGGCCACTGCCGGAAAAGGTCGCGCCCTTCACCATCCCGTTGAAGCCGCCCGGACTGGAAACGCGCGTCACCACACCGTCAATCTTGACGAGCGCCTCGGCGGGCACCTTCGACGCCACATTCCCGGCGGCAATCAGTAGGAGCGGTCCATTCGCTGTCGTTCCAAAACCGCACCGGAGTTCGCCGTTCAGTGGCTCGTTCTGCATGTCTGACTCTGAAAGCGATGCCAGACCCGGCTGACTGCCCGCTCCCTCAGGAGGGGGTCCACCATCCGTGACGGGCGGTATTGCTGGTGCAGGTGTTTCAGCCACTGTGCCGGTCCCCGTCCCACTGTCCTGGGGTGATGGAACAGCGACGGTGGCCCCGGGTTCACGATGAACCGCCGCGCCGTCCGGTCTTGTGCAGCCGAGCAGCAGAAGTCCCGCGGCAAGTGAGCTCATGCTGGCGCGAACGTTTTTCGCGGGCTTCGCCGGGGTCCATTTTCGAGAACGCATGGCGCCAACCTATGGCTCGTCAGGAACGTTCGCCAGTGGGCCCTGGTGTCACCGCGCAATGCCCGACGGCACGTCAGCGAGGTGGCTTCTCCTCCCTGCGAGGAGTGGGTGCTGGCGGACGTGAAGGGAGAGGGAAGGGGGCGCGCGAGATGATGCGCCCCTTGCGCCCCTCGCGACGGTGAAGGGGCGGGGGGCTCAGGCGGACGTCGCGTGCCCCACGTGGGAGTAGTCCGGCAGGGTGATGCTCTTGTCGGAGGTGGAGAGCAGATGGCCCAACAGCCGGCTGATCACGGGCCGGGTGGCGACGCGCAGCAGCGCGTGCTCGATGGCGATGCCCGCCCGGGTCTTCGGGTTGGCGAGCCGCGGGAGGCCCGGAGGCAGCGACTGGGCGCGCGTGACGTAGGGGCGCAGGAGCGCCTCGTAGGACTCGAACGCGGCGCGATGGTCCGCGTGCCGCGCGAGCTCTCCGGCGAGCACATAGGCGCCCACCATCGCGAGGCTGGTGCCCATGCCGGTGAACCCCGAGGGGCAGTAGCCCGCGTCGCCCACCAGGGCCACTCGGCCCCGGGACCATCTCGGCATCTTCACCTGGGCCACGGTATCGAAATAGAAGTCGGGCGCCGTCTCCATCTCGGACAGCACCCGCGGCGCCTCCCAGCCGACATCCGCGAAGACCCGCCGCAGCCGGGCCTTCTGCTCGGCCGGCTCGAGCCTGTCGAGTCCCCGCTCCCGACTGAAGAAGCCCAGGAAGGCCCGGGTCGTCCCCTGGTTGTCGGGACGGAGGATCACGCTGCGGCTCCCGGGCGCGTTGAGCATCCGGCTCCACGTGCCATCCGAGCCGAGGCGCGGAATGGTGAAGTAGGCGACGTAGGCGCCGAAGCTCTTGATCTCCGCCTCGTCGGCGAACACCAGCTCCCGGGTCTTCGAGCGGATGCCATCGGCGGCGATCACGAGATCGAACGCGCGCTCGGGCCCCTTGAGGAATTGGACGTGGACCTTGTCTCCCCGCTCGACGAGGCCGGCCACCCGGTCTCCGAAGAGATACTCGGTGTCATCGCGCGTGCGCTCGTACAGGAGCTTGGCGAGCTCCCCGCGGAGGATCTCCAGCTCCGCGACCAGGCCTTCCCCGCCGAAGGCCGTCGCGGGGAGCGAGGCGCGCGTGCGGCCCGCCTCATCCACGAAGTGGATGCCCTCCTCCGTGGTGTTCCGCGCGCGGACCTCGTCCTCGAGGCCCATGAGGCGCGCGACCTCCCGGCCCCCGCCGCGCAGGTCCACGTTCTGGCCACCGGTGCGCAATTCCTCCGCGCGTTCCACGAGGGTGGTCTTCATGCCGTAGCGGTTGAGCCAGTAGGCCAGCGCGGGACCGGCGATGCCCGCTCCGGTGATGAGGATGGATGCGTGTGTCATGAGGTTGCTCCTGCAGGTATTGACTGCGCTCCGGGCGGCGACCGCGCCGCTGGAGGATTACTCCTCGGACCGCGCGGGACGGACCGCGGCCCGGTAGAGCTCCACGAGCTGGCCGAGGAAGCGTTCGATCACCTTGCGCTCGGACGCACTGAGCTGGCCGAAGAGCGCCTCCAGGTCGTCGAACGCCGGGGTCATTTCCGCGAGGGCGCGTTGCACGGAGGCCATGGCCGGCACGACGAGCACCTTGCGCCGATCCGCGTCATGTCGTTCCCGGGAGACATGGCCCGCACGCTCCAGCCGATCGGTGATTTGGGTACTCGCCGCGGTGGTCACCCCGAGTTGTGTGGCCAGGACGCCAGGGGTCAGCGGCCCATGGGTTATCAACTGCTCCATCGCCGCCAGGTCCGTGGCGTTCACCTCCAGGACCTCGCCCAGCTTCCTCTCGATCTGGCGCGTGAGGATGGAGATCTCCTGCAGCCGCTGGCCAATCGGATCCTCCGCGACTCGCGCGGCACTGCCCGACAGCCCTCCTCGAGATGAACCCTTTTTCGTCATCGCTGGACCACCGCTCGGAGCCCCGTCCGGGAAATCTAAATTTATTTATTACTAAGTTACTTAAATATGTAGAGATGAGGAGGAGGGCGCGCAAGGGAATCGTCCCGCTGTCGCGTGGGTGCGCCTCATGGACCGTGTCAGGGGAGGTGGGCGGGCAGGGGCATTGCGTGGAGCGCGTCGCCGCATACGCGGGCCGGGGGTTGCTCTGCCGCGGCGAGCCCACGAGCTCGTAGCGGCTCTCGGTCAACGATGGACGTGGGGAGAGAGCCTCCCGTGGTGCGAGGGGCCCGCGGAGCGCGACACCGGCGCCAGGGAGGCCTCGGGAAACAGGACAGCAGGCTCAGTCGAGATCCGAAGCGTCGTGGCGCTCCGCTACCTGCTCTCCCGGCGCGCCGCGCACGCGGTTGACCTTGCGGCCGCGGATCACGGCCGGACGGGCGGCGACTTCGTCGGCCCAGCGGCGCACCTGCTGGTAGTGGTGCACCGACAGGAATTCGGCGGCGTCGTACAGTTCGCCCAGCACCAGGCCGCCGTACCAGGGCCAGATGGCCATGTCGGCAATCGTGTACTCATCGCCAGCGACGAAGCGACGCTCGGCCAGCAGGCGGTCGAGCACGTCGAGCTGGCGCTTGGTTTCCATCGCGTAGCGGTTGATCGGGTATTCCAACTTTTCCGGCGCGTAGGCATAGAAATGACCGAATCCGCCACCCACGAAGGGCGCCGAACCCATCTGCCACATCAGCCAGTTGAAGGTCTCGGTGCGCGCCGGGATGTCCTTTGGCAGGAAGGCGCCGAATTTCTCGGCCAGGTAGACCAGGATGGAGCCGGACTCGAACACGCGCACGGGCGTCTCCCCGCTGCGGTCGACCAGCGCCGGAATCTTGGAGTTCGGGTTGATGGCGACGAAGCCGCTGCCGAACTGGGCGCCTTCGCCGATCTTGATCAGCCAGGCGTCGTATTCGGCACCGCTGTGGCCGGCCGCGAGCAGCTCTTCGAGCATGATGGTGATCTTCTGGCCGTTCGGTGTGCCGAGCGAATACAGCTGTAGGGGGTGTTTGCCGATCGGCAGTTCCTGCTCGTGGGTGGCGCCGGCGATCGGGCGGTTGATGTTGGCGAAGGCGCCGCCCGACGGGGTGGCCGGGGACCAGACCCGTGGCGGGACGTAAGGCGAGAATGGGTTCGAGCTGCTATCGGTCATCGTGTTCTCCTTGTGTGAGTGCTATCTGGGAGAGCGATGATGCCGGAAAATCCGCGGGCTTGCCGGACATGTTTCACGGATGAGGGCGAGCGCTACGCGGTCACGGAGGTGGAGTGCGCTGGCCTCAACGAAGAGCAGTTCGTGAAGCTCAAGGGGGCCGATGCGGCACCGGCGGTTGCGCTGGTTCGCTGGTTCCTGGTCGGCACAGCCCGTACGTGGATCCCGTGCGGCCGATGCGGATAGACTGGATGCAACCTGGCGAGGCGCTACGAACCACCCTGGATGGATTCCGCCACGAGGACTTCGCCGGCCACTTCGCCATACGGGCGATGTGTCCTGTGTCGATCCTTGGTGGGAACGCGTTCTCTCTTCTGCGCCACTTCCCTGGGTTCGACGCCTATCAGATAACCAGGTGTGTTCTCACCTGTGATCGCGCGTCACTTCCGGGGGAGCTGCTTCATCTGAGCTGTGTACGGGAACGGGCTGACCATTTCATGGTCACGGCCCATGATAGCAAGGGCAAGCTCCTGTCCACATTTCACATTGATGCGCGAGCACACCGGCGCTGATGCAAGGCCATCAATGCCTCGCAAGAGAAAGATCCATGCTCAAGGACAGACTCGTCGGCATCTGGCAGCTCGTATCCGTGGAAGGCCTCCTGCCTGATGGCAGCCGGAACTACCCCTACGGGCAGACGCTGGCTCAGCGTTTCACGTCCGCTCGGGGGAGGACCAGCAGGAACTCGGTGTATTGCCCTTCCACGGAGTCGAGCCGGAGCTCTCCCCTGTGCTGCCGGACCACGATGTCATGGCAGATGGCCAGCCCCAGTCCTGTCCCCACTCCCGCGGGCTTGGTGGTGAAGAAGGGGCTGAACACCTTGTCGTGGAGCTTGCGCGGGATGCCGGTGCCGTTGTCGCGGATGAGAAGCCGCACCCGAGAGCCCTCGCTCCGGCTGCTCACGGTCAACTCGGGAGTGAAGCCCGGCCCCACCTGCTTCCTCTGCTCCGCCACGGCGTACAGGCTGTTGTTGAGAAGGTTCAGGAGGGCCCGCCCAACGTCCTGCGGAGCCAGCTTCACCCACCCCAGGTCGGGATCCAGATCCTTGTGGAAGAGCACCTCCAGGCCCGGGTGGGTGCTCCGAAGACTCTGGGAGACCAGGCTCAGCTGCTCCTCCACCAGCGCATTCAGGTCCGTGAGCACTCGCTCGTTGGCCCGCACGTGGGAGTGTAGCTGCATGGTGCGCAGGATGCTGTCGGCTCGCTTGCCATGCTCTTCGATCTTCCCGACGTTCTGCTCGAGCCAGCTCAGCAGCTCATCCATCCGCTGAAGCGAGGCGCCCCCCTGGCCTGACGGCTGCTCCTTCAGCTCCTCGCGCAGCTCCTTGACGAGACCCGCCGAGAGCTGGGCGAAGTTGTTCACGAAGTTGAGCGGATTCTTGATCTCGTGGGCAATGCCAGCCATCAGGGCACCCAGGGAAGCAAGCCGCTCCTTTTCCACCAACAACTCCTGCGCTTCCTCGAGCTGCGTCAGCGCCCCCTCGAGCTCGAGATTCTTCTCCCGCAGCTCCCGGGTTCTCGCCTCGATACGGCTCTCCAGCCCTTCGTTGGCCTCCCGCAGGGCCGCCTCGCGCCGTTGGAGCTCGTGGGCCATCAGCTCGAAGCCCCGGGCCAGCTGCCCCAGCTCGTCGTCGCGCGAGTCGCGGAAGACGACCTGGAAGTCACCAGCCGTCACCTGATCGGTAGCCTGGGTGAAGGCCCTCAGCGGATGGGAGATCTGCCGCCTCAGCACCCAGGACATGATGAGCAGCTCCATGACCAGTGACGCCAGACCAAAGACCAGGACATAGCGCGCGGCCCCAAAGGCCGCCGAGGACACGGTGCTCTGGGGCAGCACCGTCACGAGGTTCCAGTCCGGGCCTTCCAGCCACGCCACGGCGAGGTACTCGTCGTACTCCGGCAGCTCCAGCACGGTCTGTCCGGGCTCGCGGCTCTTCACCCGCTCGAAGATGGCTCGCACATGGGTTCGCTCCTCCGTGGAGAGCGCCTGATCGAAGATGGCCTCCAATGGCCGCTCCTCGTTCAGGATGTCGTAGGCGAAGGCCCCGGTCTTCATCCTCATCTCGGGGTGGACGATGAGCTCGGCCTGGTTGCTGAAGATGAGGTTGTAGGCCCCAGGTGGGCTGTCGTTGAGGGTGCGGGCCTTCAACTCCTCGACGAGGATGTCATGACCGATGGACGCGACGTGGCGGCCGTCCAGATCCACCGGTGTGGCGAGCGAGATGGAGATGGGCTCCACCGTGATGGCCGTCCAGGTCATCCGTCGCTGGGGATTGAGCCTGGGCGTGCTGACGGTGAAGAGCTCGAAGTCAGGGTCCATGGAGGCTGGATCGACATCCCGGCACCACGTCGGCTGCTCCGGCCAATAGATGACGATCGCCGCCTCCGGCAGGAGGATGTATGTATTCGTGAAGCGAACGTGGAAGGCGGGCCCATACAGGTCCACCACGTCATACGCGGCCAGGATCCGGCGGCGGAAGTCGTCATCGACCGTCACGCTGCTGGGAATGAAGACCCCTGGCATGCTCGTGCCATCGAAGCTCTCGGGGCGATTGCGGATCGTCCCATCCGGCAAGGATATGAACAGACTGTCGAAGCGGGGTCGGGGGTCCAGCGCTTGCCAGGCCCGAAGCCGCTCCTGCATGGCCTTCCTGAGAACGACGTGGTGGCCCTCCGCTTGAGAGCGGATGGCCTGCTCCTGCTGGCCGCGCCTGAGGACACTGCGCTCCAGCTGTCCGAGGGCATCCTCGCGGAAGGCCCTGAAGATGTGGAGGTAGCTGAGGAGGGTGGCCAGGGCGATGATCACCGCGACACGCACGCCCATCTGCGTGAGGGTCGAGCGGGCGAGCGAGGAGCGTGGACGGTGAGCCGACAGCATGAAGAGGACTCCTGCGCTGCCTGACGAAACCCACCGTTGTGACACGGCGCCCCTCCGTCCCAAGAAGCGCCCGGAAATCCCAGATACACAATCGCGGATCCCGCGGCAAGGCGGGCAGGTGCAGGAGGAGCGTGGCTCAGGCGGTGATGGACGTCCCGTCGAACCGGGTGAGGTGGAAGCCCTCGAAGCGCTCGGGGTAGAGGGCCTTCTCCTCGCGCAGGACGCGGATGGCCACCTCTTTGAGCGCGGGCCCGTCCACGCCGGGCCTCATGGCCAGGGGGACCCGGTCCTGGTACAATCGGCGCATGGGGGCAACGTTGAGCTGACGGGAGTCCCCACGAGATGTGCGCACTCGAAGTCCCGCCCCCCGTGCCCCACCCCCTGGAACCAGCCGAAGAGTTGCTGCAGGTGGTGCTCGGCCTCACCGACAGCCTCGTCTTCGAGTTCGACGCCGAGGGTCGCTACCTCTCGGCGTGGGCCGGGTCCGACGCACTGCTGGCGGCACCACGGGAGGCGTTCCTGGGACGCCACATCTCCGAGGTAATGGACCCCGCGATCGCGGCGCGGACCCTGGAGAGCATCCAACGCGTGCTGGCCCGGGGAGAGCCCGAGCGCTTCGAGTACTCGTTGGAGCTGGAGGGTGGGCGCCGCTGGTTCAGCGCCGATGCGATGCGGGTGCCCCAGCGTCCGGGCGTGGCCTTCCTGGTCCGGGACATCACCCGGCAGAAGACGCTCGAGCTGAGCCTGCTCCAGGCGGACCGGCTGGCGGCCCTGGGGACGTTGGCCGCGGGGGTGGCGCACGAGGTGAGCAACCCCCTGGGCTACATCTCCTCCAACCTGAACTTCATCGAGGAGGGACTGGCCGAGGTTCGCCAGGCGCTGGCGGGCGCGCCCGGACTCGATCCGCAGGTGCTCACGCTGGAGGAGTGCGCGGAGGCGCTCACCGAGGCACGGCAGGGCACCACGCGCATCCGCAACGTGGTGGGCGACCTGAAGACGTTCTCGCGAGGAGAGGACACTCGCCCGGGTGAGGAGCGGGCGGAGGTCCGGCGGGCGCTGGAGATGTCGCTCAACATGGCCATGCCGGAGCTCCGGCACCGGGCCCGCGTGGTCTGGCAGGCGGAGGAGGTGCCCCCGGTGCGGGGCAGCGAGTCGCGCCTGGGGCAGGTGTTCCTCAATCTGCTGCTCAACGCCGCCCAGGCCATCCCCGAGGGCGCCCCGGGAGAGAACACCGTGGAGGCCCACCTGCGGGCCGAGGACGGCAAGGTCGTGGTGGAGATCCGGGACACTGGCCACGGCATCCCTCCCGAGAACCTGAAGCGCATCTTCGAGCCGTTCTTCACTACCCGGCCCGCGGGCGTGGGGACGGGCCTGGGGCTGGCCATCTGCCACAGCATCATCATCGCGATGCGGGGTGAGCTCACCGTGGAGAGCACCGTGGGCAAGGGCACCTGCTTCCGCGTGCGGCTGCCCACCGACTGACGCCGCCCACCTGACTTCCCCGAACTCATCACATCCTTGTCGCCAGCCTCGAACAGGGCGCCACCTGCGCTTCCTCGCCCGGCACTCGGCCTCGCACGGGCTCCTATCGACGCCCGGTTAGCGCGGCGGCCACGACCAGGACGCCGAAGATGGCCGCGTTGAACTTGGGCTGCCAGTACTCGATGAAGAGGACCGCGATGGCGAGCCACCCAACGGCGGCGATCAACGACACCGTCACGAAGGGGAGTTCCTTGAGCAGGTCCAACGCGCGCCACGCGAGCCATAGCCCGAGCAGACCGAACACGAACTGCCCGAGCGCGAACGCCGAGTGGAGGCCGTAGTAGAGGGTCGTCTCGGTGCTGGGGACGTGCTTGCCACGCAGGTGCTGGGACACGACGTCGATGACGAAGTGCATCACCCCAGTGAAGGTCAGCCAGCCGTATGCCGCGTAGACGATGGTCTTGTGCATGTCGTGCCCCGAGGGATTCGCGCTTATTGGAAGGTGACTCCGGTGAGCTCCTCGGACACGCGCCAGAGGCGGTTGGCGGCCGTTCTGTCTTCCGCTCGCGGAGGCACCTTCGCCAGCGCCGGAAAGCCACGCATTTCGTTCAGCTTGTCGGGGCCGTAGTAGGCGCCGGCCCTCGCCTCGGGCGAGGTCGCGGCGAAGAGCGTGGGGAGCGCCCCCTGCGACGCGGGCTGGAACATGAACCACATGAGCGTCCGCATCATGCCAGCGCCACTCCAACGGCCGGGAGCGTTGTGTAGCAGGTCGGTGCGCGAGATGCCGGGGTGCGCGGCGATGCTGGAGACGCCCCACCGATTCGCCTCGCTGCGCCGCTGCAGCTCGAAGGCGAAGAGCAGGCAGGCGAGCTTCGACTGGCCATAGGCCCGCATCGGCTGGTAGCTCCGCGTCGCGTGCAGATCGTCGAAGTCGATCGCGCCGTCCCGCGCGGCCACGCTCGACAGCGTGACGACGCGCGCGTTCGCCCCCTTGCGCAGCAGCGGCATGAGGTGGGCCGACAGGGCGAAGTGGCCGAGATAGTTGGTGCCGAATTGCAACTCGAAGCCATCCGAGGTGGCCTGCCGCCTCGGCGGGGTCATCACGGCGGCGTTGTTGATCAACAGATCGAGGCTCTTTCGCTGCCCCTTCAGCCGTGCGGCGAAGTCGGCGACGGACTTGAGGCTGGCGAGATCGACCTGCTCGAACCGGACATTCGCGGAGGGGACTTCGGATCGGATTCTCGCGACAGCCTCCGCGCCTTTCTGTGGATTGCGGCCCGCGAGGATGATCTCACCGCCTGTCCGTGCGAGTTCGAGGGCATCCTCGAGTCCGAGACCTCCGGTCCCGGTGATGACGGCTGAACGGCCCTTCTGCGAAGGCATGTCGGAAGTGGTCCACTTGGTCATGCGCCGTGATGTAGCGTCCCACGCGGGTGACGGTAAATCGCGAGACGTCCGACACACTGTCTGGTAAATCAAGACAATGCGCCTGGACCTCGATGCCCTCAAGATCTTCGTCCGAGTGGCGGAGCTGCGGAGTTTCACTCAGGCCGCTCACCAGCTCGGCATGCCCAAGGCACGCGCGTCCGCGCACGTGCGGAAGCTCGAAGCCGAGCTTGGCACCCAGCTCCTCCAGCGCTCGACCCGCATCGTGCGCCCCACACCCGAGGGAGAGCAACTGCTGAAGCGTGCCCACGCTTTTCTCGCGGAGGCGGAGGAGATCGCGGCGCTCTTTCATGCGAGCCGTGCGTTGCGTGGACGGGTGCGCGTGGAGCTCCCCGTCCTCATCGCGCGCGACTTCGTCATGCCTCGACTGCCCGAGTTGCTCGCGCGCCATCCGCAGCTCCAGTTGGACATCTGCGCGAGCGATCGGCTCGTGGCGGCGGTGCGTGAGGGGTTCGATCTCGTGCTGCGCGTGGGGCCGGTCAACGAACCGGGGCTCGTCGGGCGCCGCATCGGCGAGGCGCCGATGATGAACTGCGCGAGCCCCTCGTACCTGCGCCAGCATGGTACTCCGCGCACGCTGGACGATCTGCGCGACCACTTCGTCGTCCACTACGCCACCGACCCGGTCCCGGTCTTCGAGTACCTCGACGGCGAGACGTACAAGGAGCTCCCGATGCGCAGCATGGTGACCGTCGACAACTTCGACGTGTATGAGGCGGCGTGCATCGCGGGCCTGGGCATCGTGCAGGTGCCGCGATCCGGACTGGAGCGGCACGCGAACACGCTCGTCGAGATTCTGCCGGAGTTCATCGCACGACCGGTGCCCATCACGCTGCTGCACACACACGGGCGCTCGGTGCCGCGTCGCGTGCGCGCCGTGATGAGCTGGCTGATAGAGTTGCTAGCGCCCACCGTGGGTGAACTCGTGAGACCTCGATGAAATCAGTGCGGGTCCGTCGTCTCGCTGGGTTTGCCGGGGCCCAGCTCCTGGCAAGCTGCCACCGAGGAGGTCGCGGCAGCGGGGAAGGACTGGCGGCTACTCTTCGGCTCCTGGGCCTCCATCTCCGTGGGCAGCGATGCGCCCCTGCGCGCTCTGGCCTCTCCCCCCCAGCAAACACCTGACGGGACACGCGCGCGGGGACGGTGACCCGGAAATGTTTTTACGGATATTCAGGTATTTAATGCATCGTTTTCGTGCTCGCTGGCTCATCCCATTCGCAGGGGCCAGTCTGGCCGCTCAATTCGAGGGAATACGCCCCCATGAAACTACCAATCGCTCCCTTCTTGCTTCTCGCGAGCCTTTGCCTCGCCGCGCCCCCAGCCTTCGCGGGCGACAGCGCGGTCTTCGTGTCCCAGACCGTACCGACGTCGCTCACTACAGGTGAAGTCCGCACGGTCTCGGTGACCCTGCGAAACAATGGCACCACGACCTGGACCCGAAGCGGCGAACTTGGATACAAACTGGGAAGCCAGAACCCTCAGGACAACTCCCGGTGGATCTACAACCGGATCTACCTCAATGACGGCGAGTCGATAAGCCCCGGTCATTCAAAGACCTTCACCTTCAACATCACCGCGCCCCCGACCCCTGGCACCTACAACTTCCAGTGGCGGATGCTCCAGGAGAATGTCGCCTGGTTCGGAGACTTCTCTCCGAACGTGACCATCCAGGTCGCAGCGCCGGTACCTCATAACGCCCAGTTCGTCACACAATCGGTGCCGGCGACGCTCGTCGCCGGGCAGAGTGCTTCCGTATCAGTGACGATGAAGAACATTGGCACGAACGTCTGGACGGCCGCCGCGGGCTACAGACTCGGGTCGCGGAACCCTCAGGACAACCTGACCTGGGGCATCGGCCGGGTGGACCTGGCGCCGCAAGAGTCGATCCGCCCGAACGAGCAGAAGACCTTTACCTTCAACATCACCGCGCCCTCGGTTCCTGGCACCTACAACTTCCAGTGGCGGATGCTCCAGGAGGACTACATCTGGTTTGGAGACTCTTCTCCGAACGTCGCCTACCCGCTGCCGGTGACGCTCTGTCCCGGGGTCTCCGTGGTCCCGGATGGCATGAGCGATCTGGGCCCGTCACTCCAGACATGCATCAACAACCTCCCATCCGGCGGTACCCTCGAACTGCCACCCGGTGCCTACGGTATGGGCACCCAGGTTCTGATCAACAAGCCGTTCACGTTGCGAACCCGGGGGCTCGAGAACTCGGCCGCCAACTGCGAGGAGCCTGGCATCAACTGCGCCGTGCTCAAGGCGCTTCCCTCATTCAACGCCAAGGTCGGCGGCTTCCTCGCCGCCGAGGCGACCCAGAACGTGACCTTCGACCACCTGATTCTGGACGGTAATCGCGCCGCCCGCCTCGGTACGACGGCCGCGTCGCAGTGCCCCATGGGCTCGGACAACAACAGATGGGGCTTCAACGCGCGGATGAGCGACTGCGCCTTCTGCCGCTTCACCCATGGCGTCAGCAAGAATGCACTCTGCGGCACCGCGCTCGAGTTTCGCGGCAATGACGGCACGATCACGAACAGCGTCTTCCGCTCCAACGGGCAGAACTCGGTCCCGGGGATGTGGGCGGACGGGCTGACGATCCACTTCTCGGATCGCGCCACGGTCACCCACAACACCTTCGTCGATAACAGCGACGTGGCCTTGATCCTGGGTGGCGGCCAGAACGCCGTGGTCACCCACAACAGGATCAGCCAGCCCGGCCAGGTGGCCTTCGCCGGCCTGATGCTCGACAACTTCAACACCCCTGCGTGGGGTAACTTCACCGGTGCCGTGGTCAGTGGCAATACGATTGACTGTTCGGCGGCCCGTAACTGCCACTTTGGAATCGAGATTGGACCTCACCCCTGGTACTTGCCGCCCACGAATATCCAGGGCGGCGACGTGCACGGCAACAGTGTGAGCTCCGCGCGGCAGGGGATCAACGTCGATGGGGCCGGCACGACGCAGGCGCCGCTCCTCCTCTATGGCAACACGGTCACCAACGAGGCGCCCGGGTCGGCCAGCTTCAACTGTGGGGTCCACAGCACCTCGCGCCTCAACATCAATACCGCCGACTCGGTGGTGGACCGCAATGGAGACACCACTCCCATGACGACCTTCGAGTGGCACCTCTGCCCGTAGCAAAAGGTTCACATGCATCGGAACGAAACCTGATTCCGTTTGGAGCGCTGGCGTCAGGAGCAGGGCACACGCCTCTCGGCGGAAGAACTCGTGACACGGCCTCCGCTCGCGCGGAGGCGTCTCACCGTGCTGGAACAAGTCCCGGCGCGCGCGCCGGCACGAACGTCACCACCGGAGCCGTCTTCCCCGCGACGGGAAGCGGCTCCGCGGGTTCGAAGCGCAGGGCGTCGTCACAGCGCTCCCGGGTGGCCTCGGACACGAGCAGCGACACGCCGACCTTCTTGGTGAGCCCCTCGATGCGGCTGGCGAGGTTCACCGCGTCCCCGATGACGGTGTACTCGCGGCGCTGCGCCGGGCCCACGTCGCCGATGACCACACGCCCCGTGTGCACGCCAATGCCGATGCGCAGCGGCTCCTCACCGCGTGCCTGGCGCTCGGTGTTGAGGCCCTCCAGCGCCTCGAGCATGGCGAGCCCGCAGGAGACCGCCGCCTGGGGATGGCCGGGCAACTCCAGGGGCGCGCCGAAGTAGGCGAGGATGCCGTCGCCGATGAACTTGTCGAGCGTGCCCCCGTGGCGGAACACCACCTCCACCATGCGCGCGAGGTACTCGTTGAGCAGCCGCACCACCTGGGGGCTCTCCAGGCGCTCGGACAGCGAGGTGAAGCCGCGGATGTCGGCGAACAGCAGCGTCACCTCGCGGTGCTCGCCCTCGGCGTGGCTCGTGCCCACCTCGATGATGCGGCGGGCGACCTCGGGGGAGAAGTAGCGGCCCAGGCGCGTGCGGTGCGTCTGCTCCTGGGAGACCTCGAGCACCAGACGGTACATCTGCCGCCGGGTGAAGCCCGCCACGCCCGCCGCGAGGGTGAGCACCAGGGTGACGGCGGGCAGCGTGTGTTCCACCGGGAGCCCCGCCCGCCAGGTGAGCGCCGTCTCCAGGACGATGCCGAACCCGGTGGCCAGCACCAGCCTCGGCCAGGAGGTCCCCAAAAGCGCCATGAGCATCCCGATGAGGATGAAGATGCCCACCGAGATGCCCGAGATGACCTGGGCCTCGGCGGAGATGGACACCGACGACCACTGGATGAGGAAGATGGCGGGCATGTCGAGCAGCAGCACCGCGAGGTCCGGCTGACGTCGCACCAGGGGCACGACGCGCGAGCCGGCCCAGGAGGCCGCGGCGAACAGCAGGTAGGCCGCCACTCCCGCCAGGGGCATGGTCCACTCGAAGAAATAGACGCACACCAGCCATCCGAGTGCGCCCAGGGCGCGGAAGCGGTACACCCAACGCCCCATGCGCTCGCCCTGCGCCTCGAGCCGCTGGCTCAGGATATCGTCGACCATGGACTCCGGGAGCACGGTGGTGCGCACGACATGGCAGGGTAGTCCAGTCCACCCGGCTTCTCCAGGTGGGTGAAGTGCTACGTGGCCTCGTTCAGCGCGAAGCCGCCGCCTTCGTCGCCTGGGCAGTGGGTGGTGCGGCGGCGGCCTCGTTGCTGGCCGCACGCAGCCCGTGTCGCTGGAGATCAATGGCTTCAACTACACGGATTTGTATATCGATGGTCTCCGCGCTCGGCTGAGGTGCGTGTCCTGCGAGGGGCCACGTGGCCTGTCCACCGACCGTGCTCCGGAGCTCCTCACGGTCAGGAGGGCTCGCCACAGAAGGGCAGAAGACGTTACGAGTCGAGCGCCTGACGGAATCCATGAAAACCTGGGTTCATGGTAAAATTGGAAGCTCCTCTTTTCGACGCACGCGGGAGCTTCCGATGACGATTCTTCTTCGAGGTGGGTGGTGCGTGGCCGGGGTGGTGGGCCTGCTGGCGGGGTGTGGTTCGCTGGAGGTCCAGGAAGAAGCAGGGTCCACGGGCGCCCTCGCCGAGGCGCTCACCAACACCTGTCAGAATCCCGGGCGCGACTACACGTTCACGTGCGCCACCGTGTACGTCTACGAGACGGCCAACTCCACCAGGCCCATCGACACGATCCCCTGTGGTGGCGCCTACTGGGTCGCGAACCTGGTGGAGTCGTGCCCCTCGAATGGGCGCTTCCTGGCGGACTACCGCAAGGACTTCGATCCCACTCCCGCCCGGGGATGGATCCACCGGACTGTCCTCGCGCCGACGCCTTGAACGCGCGTCTTGACGCCCTGGAAGTGGGAGGCCGGGGAGGGGTGCTGCTGGCAGGCCTGGGGCAACTCACGTGAGGAGCCGCTGGAGATGCACGAAATGTAGGTCGCCAGGCCGCGCACCTTGGCGCCCCCGAAATACACATCCGGAGGCTTCTGTTTCGCGGCCCGCGCTCAGCTGGCCCGGCGCGAGGGCAACTCCCGCACCGTCCGGCGGGTCCCCTCGGTGAAGTGAGCGAAGAGCTGGAGCGCCTTCCTCGTCAGTTCGGGTCCGGCGAGCTCCGGGCTTCCGGTGCCGAAAGGAGGCTGGGCAATGTACTCCATGCTCAGCTCGCTGATCTTCGCGGCCTCCTCCCCCCGCAGCTTCTCCAGCACCCGCAGGCCACAATCGAATCCGCCAGTGGCCGGCCCCGAGGTGTAGCGGTTCCTGTCGATCACCACGTTCTGCCTGGTGGGAATCGCCCCGAAGTGAGGCAGGAGATCCATGACGTGGAAGTTGCTCGTGGCCCGGTATCCCTCGAGCAGGCCCGCGGCGCCCAGGATGAGCGAGCCACTGCAGACACCGACGAGGTAGCCCGCGCGGCTGCCCCGATCCTTCAAGAACGCGAGCGTCTCTTCATCGCGCAGGATCTCGTCGGGGCAGGCTCCGACGCACAGGACGTCGAAGTCCCTGGGGCTCTCGCTGAAGGTGGTGGTGGCGTGCACGGGGAAGCGTGGAATGGCCTCGATCATGCCCTTGTCCTTCCACAACAGGTGCACCTCGGCATCGGGAGTGAAGCCAAACACCGAGTGGATTCCAATGGTATCCACGATGGCGAATCCCGGACACACGAGGATTCCCACCTGAAGCTTCTTCGTCTGTTGAGACATCTGGGGACCATGGCTTTCAGCGAACAATCGGAACCATCCCGCGTATCGAGGGCTCGTGTTCGATGTCTGCCATTATGAAGGACGGGCCCCATCTGACGAGTGGCCAGAAAGCCATTTTTCGACGACTTCTGGCCACCGTGGGAAGCGACACTGACCTTCAACACGATCGTGAAGGTGGCCGTGGAACCCGGAAGCATTGCCCCCCAGGAATCCAGATCGGGAACCGGGTCATCTCCTGCCCAGGAGAAGGCGGCATGGTGGGTCGGCGTCGACACAAGGTTTTAGGGCCTGTCTCCGTTGCGAGGTAGGCTGCCGCCAGCTCTCGGGCCTGGAGAAAACCCCATGAAGAAACCATCCCTGACCCCTTCCCTCATCGCCGCGTCGACGGCGCTCCTCCTTTCCGCCGCGCCGGCGCGCGCCCACTTCAGCATCCAGCAGCCGGCGAGCTGGGCGGAGCAAGACTTCCTCGGCAACCCGCAGAAGAGCGAGCCCTGCGGCCAGGCCGACCCCGGGCAGACGGCCCAGCCCACCGGCGCGGTCACCACCTACCGCCCGGGGCAGATGATCACCATCGCCCTCACCGAGACGATCTTCCACCCCGGCCACTACCGCGTCTCGATCGCCCAGGACATGAACTCGCTGCCCCCCGACCCGCCGGTCACCCCCGGTAGCACGCCGTGCGGCAGCACGCCCATCAACGAAAACCCGACGCTGCCGCTCCTCGCCGACGGCCTGCTCGTGCACTCCTCGAAGCTCTCTGGTCCGCAGACGGTCCAGGTCCAACTGCCGCAGGACTTCACCTGCGACAAGTGCACGCTGCAGATCACCCAGTTCATGTCGAACCACGCGATCAACAATCCCGGCGGCTGCTACTACCACCACTGCGCCACCGTCACGATCGCCCCGCCTGGAGACGGCGGCGGCACGGGCGGCGACGGCGTCCCGCCGAGCGACGGGCCCGGCAGTGGCGGCGGCTGTCAGCTCGGCGGCGTTCCCGGCACCGCGGCCGCACCGGCCGCCGGCCTGATCATGCTGGCGCTCGGGCTCGTCCGCCGCCGCCGCGCCTGAGCGGCGCCGGGGCTCAGCATTCCGGCTGGAATGACCGCATGGTGACACTCGCGGCGGATGACTGGGATTGGCTTGTCTCGGACCGTGGCAGGGGAGACAGATTCGAAGCCTGTCTCCCGCGCCCGCTCACCTGGTGCCGGGAACCCGCTCGAGCATCAGCGTCGGCTCGCCCTTGTACGAGCCGCGTGCGAATTCACGGAACCCGCACTTGTGCGCGACCTTGAGGGACGCCTCGTTCCCCGGGTCGATGATGCACACCACGCGCTCCGGACCGAACCCGCCGTCCGCCCACCTCAGCGCCGCGCTCACCGCCTCCGTGGCGAATCCCTTTCCGTGCGCCCACGGAGACAGCGCCCAGCCCGCCTCCTTCGCCCCCTCGAACGAGGGTTCGATCTCCCGCCGGAAGTCCGCGAGTCCCACCTCGCCGACGAACCGGCCCGTGCTCTTCTCGCGCACCACCCAGAACCCATACCCCATCACCGCCCAGTGGCCCACGTAGCGCAGCAGCCGGGACCACATGTCCTCGCGCGTGGATGGCCTGCCACCGATGTACCGGGTCACCCGTGGGTCTCCCCACATCTCGAACGATTCCTCGAAGTCCTCGCGTCGCGGGCCGCGGAGCGTGAGGCGCTCGGTGTCGATGGCGGGAATGTCGATGGCGGGCACGGGCTCCACTCCTTGGGGGTTGAACCCTCCCCACACTACTCGCGAAGGAGTCCTTCGAGCACCCGGGACCAGTGCTCGCGCATCGCCTCGCGGGCCTTCGCGTCCGGCAGTTTCTCCAGGTGCACGTGGAGGGAGGCGCCTCGTGCCTTGGGCACCAGGGTGAGCTGCAGCGTCGCGGGTTTCTTCCAGCCATCTGGCTGCCAGGTCATGCGGATGCGCTGCCCGGGCTTCACCACCCGGACCTCGCCGCGTACGCCGGAGGCTCCACGGCGCTTGGGAACTTCGTAGCCCGCTCCCGGCTCGAGTGTCAGCTTCGCGCCAGCACCGAGCCACCGCTCCGCCTGGGTGGCAATCCGCTCCCACAGTTCATCGGCACGCAGCGGCAGCGTGCGCACGACGCCCACCTGGAAGCCCGTGGCCGCCGTCTCGCCCACGACCCGCTTGCCGTGGGCCTGCTCGTACGCCACGGCAATGGACTGCTGCCACCACGTGGACTCCACCTCCCGGGCCAGGTGCGCGACGAGCTGCTTGTGGTTCAGCTCGCCCGCCCCCGCCGCGTCCAGCGCGCGCATCCACCCCTTCCAGTCCCGCCCGGTCGCCTCCTTCACGGCGCTGTCCGTCACGCGGTCGGTGACGAGCGCCTTCTTCTCGGTCGCCTTCTTCTTCACGGCCGAGGGCTTCTTCCCGCGCGCGGCGATCTCCGCGAGCCGTGCCTGTACCAACGTCTTCACCAGCTTCGCCGGAAGCGGCTTGTCGGGCGGGAAGGTCACGCCGCTCTTCGACGTGGTGTAGCCGTCCAGTTGCTCCTTCAGCGCCGGCACCACGCCGCCGCTGAAGGGGTAGTAGCCGCAGTGGGTCTTGAAGAAGGCGAAGCCGGCCACGGCGTTCCCGTCCACCTTGAAGGTGGGCATCTGGTAGCTGATGGTCTCGACCGCTCCCGGAAGCAGCTTGCGCAACTGCATGCGCAGCGCCCCCAGCGTCTTCTTCGCCGCCGGGTTCTCCAGTCCCGCCAGGTATGCGTCGATGGGCTGCACACCTCTACGCTTCGTCGCCATGGTTTTCGGCCCCCGGGTGTTCTCGGAACGGATTGTCTCCCTCCAGCGCCTCCAGCGCCACCGCGACGTCCCTGGTCCATGGGATGCGCTCGGCTCAATCCCGGGTGACGGTCGTCGTCTCGAGCACCGGAGAGCTGGCGATCTCCTGCTCGGAGAAGAGGATGGGCCGCCACTGCTTCTGGGCGAAGAGCTGGAGCTGGTCGTTGAGGTGGGACGGGTCCTCGGACTCGCCGTAGGTGAGCAGGGCCTGGGCCTCCAGGCCGCTGTCGGTGTAGTGCATGGCCATGAGGAAGCTCGTCCCATAGTTGATGACGTAGCCGTCGGTGGTGAGGCCCGACGTGGAATTGATGACCGTGCCGCGCGGTGTCGGCCCGTCCAGGGTGGACTGCAGGACGCGGTAGCTGACGACATTCATCGTGCCATCCACCGCGACGCCACCATGGAGGGCCGTGCGCGAGCCACCTCGTGGGGTGAACTGCACCTGGCCCAGCGGCGCATCCACCGCGATGCTCGCATCCCCCAGTCGCAGCACGGCCTCGGCCAGCTTGTCCAGCAGCGGATCCGCTCCCGTCGCGGGCGCCGGTACGAGCGTGTTCGGCGTCTCCATGGGCTGAGCGGGCGAGAAGGCCGTGGCGAAGAGGGTGCCCGCGTTCTGCAGGGCCGCGGTGCCGTAGATGCCCATCAGCTCGCGCCAGAGGGGAGCGCCCACGCTGCTCGTGTCGTAGCGGCCATTCCACGCCGCCAGCACGGCACACGCCTGGGTGAGGTCCACGGCCTGGCCCCGAGCGCTCCCCGTGGGGTTGCCCTGGCAGCGCTGGACCACCTGCGCGCGCAGCAACTCGGCCGTCATGCCGCGGTTGTCGAGGACGGTGGCCCGCAGCTCCTCGAGGGTGAACCGGCCATCGGCGCCGGAGGCGCCTCCCTCGCGCACCTCGGTGAGCGCGACGAGGTTCATCCGGGTGCGGGCCGTCTGGGGCACGCGCTCGAAGCCGTGCAGGGGGGAGAAGCCCTCCAGGGGCTGCGCGGGGTTGGCCAGCCAATAGCTGTCATTGGCGTTGAAGACGAAGTCGCGGCGGGACCGCTGCGGCACCCGGGCGAAGGGAACGAGCCCCGGGCTGCGCGCTCCGGGCTCCACCACCCACTCGTTGACGGCGGTGCTCCCGTCGAGCAGCACGAAGCCCTGGGCCAGCAGCGCGGCCTGCGGCGAGCCGGGCGTGGCGACGGCCTGTTGCCACTTCGTCAACGCCTCGGCGCTGAGGTTGGGCGTGGACGAGGCATCCGTGTACCAGACGTTCCCCTCGCGATCCGCGGCCATGGTGTTCACCCAGGGGCTGCCCTGCACGGTGGCGAAGACCTCCTGGAACTGCTGGAGGCTGGTGGCCCGTCCCATGCGCAGGAACTGGGTGAAGAAGGAGGTGTTGTCGAGGTTGGCGTCGCGGTAGCTGACGGCGACGGAGCCGGTCCAGCCCAGGCCGGGCAGGGCCAGCAGGGGTCCATGGTGGCTGCTGTAGAGGGTGCGGGAGACGTCCTTCAGCGAGCCATCGGGCTGCAGCACCGGGAGGGTGAAGGTCCGGGCCGTCATCTGCCGCTCCTGACCCTCATACACATACGTGGTGGGCTTGCCGGGCACGAGCTTCAACAGATAGGCCGTGAAGCGCGAGCCGGACGAGAAGGTATGCGTCCAGGCCACGTCCTGGTTGAATCCGATGACGACACCGGGCACGCCGAGCAGGGAGACGCCATAGACGTCGAGCTGGCCGGGCACGGTGAGGTGGCTCTCCCACAGCCGCAGCTCGCCCTCCCAGGGGAAGTGCGGGTTGGCCAGCACCATGCCGCGCCCGTTGGCCGTGCGCTCGGCGCCCAGGGCCCAGCCATTGCTGGCGAGGCCCGCCTCCTCGCGCGGTGGCAGCGCGGGCGGTACGGACTGCTCGCCCTTGGGGCTGGGGGGCTGCGCCGCGGCGATGGCGTCGACGAGGCGGTAGCCGCTGGCCGTCAGCGAGATGTTGATCAGATAGGCCACCATCTCGTCCGCGCCAAGGGGGCGCAGCCAGGGCTTCCCGGCGCAGGGCAACCGAGTGGCTCCGGTGCTCTCCAGGAAGTGGTTGTGGCCGGCGGTGAACCCTTCGAGGAACTGACGCGAGTCCTCGGGCTGGGCCTCGAGGCCGGCCCGGCCGCGCTCGAGCAGATCCAGGGCGTGGTAGGCGAAGTCGCTGGAGAGGTGGGTGTCCCCGGGGCCAGCCCCGAAGAAGCGGGCGCGCTCGCCGCGAATCTTGATGAGCTGATCCGCCAGGGTGCAGGCATGATCCTGGGCGAAGGCATATCCCTGACCGAAGCCCACGCCGCCGAGGTTGGAGGCGCTGATATGGGGAATGCCGTGGGCGGTGCGGCGGATGGTGGCCCGGTAACGGGGCTCGGGCTCGGGGGGCTTCGGCTCCGGATCCGGGCAGCCCGTGGAGGCCACCAGAGCCAGGGACAGGAGAAGGGTGGGCCAGCGAGGCGGACGCGCGGACGCGTCAGACCGTACGAAGCAGTCCGAAGAGGAGTCGGTGGGCATGGGGATGACTCCGAGTGTAGCGACGCCGTCGCCCCCGTTCAATTTACCAAGGAGTATCTGAATCGATGCGAACACCTCTCTCGAACAGACCCGAACCCCAGGAGCAGGCGACGTCGCCAATGGCTCGCCGCCGGAGGCATCCTCGCCGGCCTGGAAGAACTCCGCGGGCCAGAGCACCCCGGCGAGTCCGGCCGGGTGCGCTCCCGTCTGTCCCTCAGGGGCTCGTGTCGGGAATGCCCTGCCAGGGAGACAGCACGTCGGCCAGGAACTTCTGCGCGCGCGGGTGTTCCGGCCGGCTGAAGAAACGCTCCGGCGTGGCGCGCTCCAGGACGCGGCCCTGGTCCATGAACAGCACGCGGTTGCACACGTCCCGGGCGAAGCCCATCTCGTGCGTGACGACCACCATGGTCATGCCATCGCGCGCCAGCCCCTTCATCGCCTGCAACACCTCGCCGACCATCTCGGGGTCGAGCGCACTGGTGGGCTCGTCGAACAGCATCACCGGCGGGTTCATCGCGAGCGCCCGGGCGATCGCCACCCGCTGTTGCTGTCCCCCGGAGAGCTGCGCGGGGTAGGCGGACGCCTTGTTCGCGAGCCCGACGCGGTTCAAGAGCGACATCGCCAGCTCGTGTGCTTCTTTCGGCGGGAGCTTGAGGAGGTGGGTCGGCGCCAGCGTGCAGTTCTCCAGCGCGGTGAGGTGGGGGAACAGGTTGAACTGCTGGAAGACGAAACCGATGCGGCTGCGCAGCGCGTTGACGTCGACGCCCTGGCCGTAGATGTCCTGGCCGTCCAGCAGGATGCGGCCCTTCTGGATCGGCTCCAGCCGGTTGATCGTGCGGATCAGCGTGGACTTGCCGGAGCCGCTGGGGCCGCACACGACCACCACCTCGCTCCGGGAGACCTCCTCGGTGATGTCGACCAGGGCGTGGTAGTCGCCGTACCACTTGTTGACGTTCTCGAGCTTGATCATCGCGTTCCCGGGTGTGCGGCGCCCGCGGCCAACCGCCGCTCCAGCCAGAAGGCGAAGCGCGACAGGCTGAAGCACAGCACGAAATAGGTGAGCCCCAGCAACAGATAGACCTCGGCCGGCCGGGTCAACAGCTGGGTGTTGATCTGGGTCGCGACGAAGGACACCTCGCCGAGGCTGATGATGTAGCCGAGCGAGGTCTCCTTGATGGTCGACACGAACTGGTTGACCAGCGAGGGCAGCATGTTGCGCAGCGCCTGCGGGAGGATCACCAGCCGCATGGCCCGCAGGTAGTCGAACCCGAGCGAGCGGGCGCTCTCCATCTGGCCCTTGGGGATGCCCTGGATGCCGGCGCGGATGATCTCCGCGAGGTAGGCGCCGTCGAAGATCACCAGCGCCGCCAGCATGGTGTTGAACTGGTCGGTCGTGTGCCCGGTGAGTGTCGGCAGCAGGAAGTAGGCCCAGAACACCACCATCAGCAGCGGCGTGCCGCGCACCACGTACACCACGGCGGTCACCGGCCAGCGCAGGAGGCGGTAGGGTGAGAGGCGGCACAGCGCGAGCACGATGCCGACCGGCAAGGCGAGCACCAGGGCGAGCGCGGCCAGGGCCAGCGTCAGCGAGAGGCCCCCGAGCGGACCGTCCGGATACTGTCCGATCAAGTAGTACAGCCAGTAGGTCTGGAGGATCTCCCACATCTCAGGCGCTCCGCACCGGATGGTGATGGTGGTACCAGGCGGAGGCCCCGGTGATGGCGAGGGAGATCGTCAGGTAGGCCCCGGTGGCGAAGGCAAAGGACTCGAAGCCGCGGAAGCTGGCGCTCTCCACCTGCTGGGCCTGGTACATCAGTTCGGCGACGCCGATCACCATGGCGATGCTGGTGTTCTTCCACAGGTTGAGCGTCTGGCTGATCAACGGGGGCACCGTCAGGCGCAGCGCCTGCGGGAGGATCACCAGCCGCATGGCGCCGAGGAAGCTGAAACCGAGCGCGCGACTGGCCTCCATCTGTTCCTTGGGAATCGAGCGGATGCCGCTCCGGATGTCCTCCGACATATAGGCGGCGGTGTACAGCACCAGCGCGATCACGGCGCTGGCGGCCTCGACGTCGCGCTCGTACAGCCAGGCCTTGAGCGGCTCTGGCAGCACCTCCGGCGCGCCGAAGTACCAGAACAGCATGTGCGCCAGGAGCGGCACGTTGCGGATCGCCTCGACGAACACCACGCCCACCGCCCGCAGCACCGCGAGCGGCGCGAGTCTCAGCACCGCCACGAGCAGCGCGAGGGGCAGGGCGATCACCAGCGTGATCAACGCGAGCTTGATGGAGAGGGCGAAGCCGCTCACGAGCCAGTCGTGGTACTGGCCGGACAGCAGCAGCGAGACATCGAATGAGTTCATGGGCCGCTCGGGACGACGGCCCGCCCCGTCGGGGGCGGGCCATCCGCCGGGCTCAGTCGATCTTGTCGGTCTCGAGCTTGAACGGGCGGCTCGGGAACTTCATCTTGGTGGTCGGGCCGAACCACCGGGTGAACAGCTTCTCGGCCTCACCCGTGGCTTCCAGGTCACGCAGCACCTTGTTCACCTGCTCCCGGAACGCGGGCTCGCCCTTCTTCAGACCCAGCGCGAGATGCTCGGTGGACAGGTTGTGGGGAAGGATTTCGTAGTCCTTGGCCACGGGGCCCAGCTTGGAGAAGTCGTCGATCAGCGAGGTCTCGTCGTTGACGTAGGCCACGCCCTTGCCCTGCTGCAGCGCGAGGAAGGCCTGCGGGCTGTTGTCGAAGGAGATGATGACGGCCGTCGGCACCGCCTTCTTGATGTTCTGCTCCATGGTGGAGCCCTTGACCGTCAGCACCTTCTTGCCAGCGAGCTGGTCCAGGCGGGTGATGCCGCTCTGCTTCTTCACCAGGACCTTCTGACCGGTGATGAAGGTGGACAGCGAGAAGTCGATCAGCGCCTCGCGCTCCTTGTTGTGGGTGAGCGAGGCGGCCAGCAGATCGACGCGGCCCTGCTGCAGCTCGGGGAGACGCGCGGACACCGCCAGCTGCTTGAGGGTGAGCTTCACGCCCAGGCTCTTCGCCACCGCGTTGCACAGGTCCACGTCGTAGCCGACGAGCGCGCGGCTGGCGGGATCCTGGATGAAGCTGAAAGGCTCATCGGTACCGAGCACGCCACAAGCCAGCTCGCCCTTCTTCTTGATGTCCTGCAACTGGTCGGCGTGCGCCGGCGACAACGGAACCAGCGAGAGGGCACCTGCCACCAGCAACATCAAACGCTTCAACATCATGGACATCTCCTTCGGGCCGGAGGCGCCGCACGAGGGGAGGGGGGCGGCACGATTGGGGGGGGAGCCAGCCTAGCCCGGGGCAGCGAAAAGCCCAACAGGCAACAGTCGATGCGGGGGCGGAGGGCGTGCCCCCCTAGGCGGGGGCGTGGAGTTCCTCGAGGTCCAGCATCTCCCGGGACAAGCCGCCGCCCCCTTCCACGCCCTCGCGCACGTCACCGACATGCGTCCGTCCTCGGCATGGGCCCGGCGCAGGATGAGGCCCTCCTTCTCCAGCCCGTCCAGCAACCCGGTCATCGCGGGTGACGCCCGTGCGCTCGGCCAGCTCGGCGGGACGCAGGCCCTCCTCCTCGCGCTGCAGTTGCATGAGGACGATGAAGCGCGCCTGGGACAGCCCATGCCGTGCGAAGTGCGCCGCATAGGCTGGGCATCGTGCGCCCTGGGAGGCCTGGTTTCGAGGGGGCTCTACCGTGGGAAGCGCTCGTACTTGTGGAGGCGCTCGGGATCGCCGGAGTGGAGAGCCTCCTCACGCTGGCGTTCGTACTGCCTCCGGTACTCCGCGCGAGTCATGTGGTTGGGCGAGCTGAAGCGCGCCAGCTTCTCGGGCCCGTCATCGAAGGCATCCTCACCGCCGTCATCCTCCCACGAGCAGACGGGACACACGTCGTACTCCCCACGCCACTCGAACGTGCGAAAGCCGCAGCAGGGGCAGGGCTCGGCGGACGCGGGGGCCCCCTCGACACGGTCTACTTCGACTCCCAGCTCCCTGGCCTCCGCGAGCAGCGCCTCGTTGCGCACCAGCTTGCGTGCCTCTTCCTCGGCAATCTCGAAGAAGGTGTCATAGGTCGAGCGCCACAGCTTCGGCGGAGAGCCCGGGCGCTGGAGCATCTCCTGGCGGACCGACGAGGGCAGCCGCCACCAGTCTGGCGAGTCCTCGTCCCAGCCCCAGTATTCGTACAGCCCCGACAGCTTCTCGTGCGGAGGGCGGCGAGCCACCACCTCCCGGGCAATGAGCCGAACGAGCTGTTCACGTCGCACTGGAACCCCTCCGCGGCGGGGGATGGCTCCGGCGCGGCGTGGCTGGGACGTCCTCCCCCGTCACCGCCCGTGCAATCCGCTCCGCGTCCGCGGTGGTGATGCCGAGCGAAGCGAAGACGCCACTGACGAAGAGGCTGGCCATGCCTTGAGCCAGGGCGCGGCCTTGCAGTTGCTGAACCAGGGGATGGGAGGCGGGGAGGGCGGCGCCCGAGCGCACCAGGGCCGCCAGCTCCGGCCAGAACGTCTCCATGGAGCCCTTGAGGGCTTCCGGGGCATCGACGTCATGAGACGTCGCCGTGTAGTCGACGTGCGCGGGATCCGTCGCGATGCGGTAGAGGGCCGGGTTCTCCGCCGCCCAGCGGATGTAGGCCACGCCCGAGAGCCGGAAGGCCTCGTGCGGATCGGTGCTCCCCTGTGTCGCCGCGACCATTGCCTCGCCGAGCCGCCGGTTGCCCTCCTTGGCGAGCGCGCCCAACAGCGCCTGGCGGTCCGCGAAGTGCTTGTAGGGAGCCGCGGAGGACACGCCAACGCGGCGGCCGACCTCGGCCACGGTGAGCGCGTCCACGCCTTCCTCGCGGATGAGCTCGAGGCTCGCCTCCAGCAGGGCGCGCTTGAGGTCCCCATGGTGGTAGGGGCGCGTGGGCGTCTTTCGAGTCATGAGTGGCACCGGATTGGACCGGAATCGAAGTCCATTGCAAAGTAAGTAAGACTCACTTACTTTCAATCCAGTCGCGGGTCCACCCTTCCGAGGAGCAGTGTCGATGAGCAGCCAGAACGCCGTGAGTCCTCTGCTGCGGTCCCTCTCGCGGCCCCACGGCTTCGAGCCGTTGCGGGTCGAGGGCCGGCTTCCCGAGCCGCTTCGGGGCACGCTCTTCCGCGCGGGACCGGGCCTCTTCGAGCGCTTCGGCGCGAGCCTCTCGCATGCGTTCGAGGCGGACGGAGCGATCACGGCGGTGCGTTTCGAGGGCGGTGGCGCGCGGGGCGCCTGCCGCATCGTCGAGAGCGCCGGCTACCGCGCGGAGGAGAAGGCGGGGCGGTTTCTCTTCAACTCGGCGGCCTCGTGGCTGGACCGCATGCGCGCCGCGCGCGCCGCCACGGCGAAGACGACGGGGAACACCTCGACCTTCTGGTGGCAGGACCGGCTCTTCGCGCTGATGGAGGGGGGACTGTTGCAGGAGATGGACCCGGGCACGCTGGACACGCTCGAGGCCACGGACCTGGGCGTGGTGACAGGCGCCTTCTCCGCGCACCCGCACCGCGTCGCCTCGCTGCGGACGACGTTCAACTTCGGCGTGCGCTACGGCCCGAAGATGCTCATCGACCTCTACGCGCTGCCGGATGAGGGAGCCCCCTCGAAGCTCGGCACGGTCGAGGCGCCCTGGCAGGCCATGCTGCACGATTTCATCGCGACCGAGCGGCACCTCATCCTCTTCCTGGGGCCGGTGAAGCTCAATCTCCTGCGCGCGATGATGGGCCTCGCCGACTTCACGAAGCTCTTCCAGTGGAAGCCGGAGCTCGGAGCGCGGCTCATCGTCGTCCCCCTGGACGACATCCAGAGGCCACGCACCTTCGAGCTCGATGCCTTCTGGACCTGGCACTTCGCGAATGCCTTCGAGGAGGAAGGCGGTCCGTGCATCGACCTGTGCCGCTACCCGGAGTTCTCGCTCGACGGCATCGGCGAGACCGAGGAGAAGGGACCGCCCCCGCTGCTGACGCGCCTGCACCTGGACCTGAAGACCGGGAGGACGCGTGAGACGAAACTCTTCGACACGCCCTGTGAGTTCCCTCAACTGCACCCGCGGGTGCACGGGGCGCGTTACGGCACCCTCTTCGCGCAGACCGAGCGCCAGGGCGCGGACCGGAAGTACCCGGGGATTACGCGCATCGCGCTCGACGGCGGGAGCGGCGCGGAGTGGGCCGTGCCGGCCGGGCATGTGCCGAGCGAGCCCGTGCTCGTGCCGCGCGGCGAGGCGGAGGATGACGCCTTCGTGCTCGACCTCGTCTACGACGCGAAGAGCGACCACTCCTATGTCGCCGTCCTGGATGGACAGCACCTCGAGGACGGTCCCGTGGCGACCGTGCACTTCGACCACCCCATCCCCGTGACGTTCCACGGGGGCTTCGCCGCCGCGAGCTGAAGCACCCTGGCGGAATTCGACTCCAGGGTGGAAGACCGCGTCAGGTCTCCAGCAGGCCGCGGATGCGTGAGCGGATCTGTCGGTCCGGTACGTCCTGGGTCAGCAGGAACTCCAGCAGATCTCGCACGGTCGGCTCGGTTTGCAGGTAGGGCGCCACCAAAGACACGAGCGGATGATAATTCTCGGTCTTCATTCCGCCGGCCAGGGCCACATCACGCAGCCGCACGAGGGTGTCCGAGTCCAGGGGACGCCGGCCCAGCGAGTCCATCGCCGCGGCCTGGACGGGAGCCTCCGCGTCCGCCACCAGGGACATCAGGGTGCTGGCCGCTTCGGGCGTCTGGATCTTCCGCAGCGCCTTGGCCGCGGCGCGTCGCACCTCGGCGCTGGACGAGCCGGCATGGCGGGCGATGAGCGGGGTCTGCTCGGCGATTCCCGCGTTGCCCAGTCCGAGCAGCAGGTGGCTCTGCTCCGAGGGCGTCCGGGCCTCGCCCAGGTCCGAGGCCAGACGCCGTACCGCGGCGAGGGCCTCGAGGGACTGCTCCTGACGGTAGAGCGCTCCAGCGGTCGCGCCCAGCGCGTAGGCGCTCGACACATGGAGGTCTCCCTGGGTCGCCCCGTAGGTCCGCTCCGCGAAGCGCACCGTGTCCACGGTGGGCTCGCTCACCAGGGACAGGCGGCTGAGCAGCATGTGATAGCGCGCGTCGCCCCGCGCCTCCTTCGTGGAGAGCGCCTGGACGAGCGCGGCCTGGGCTTCGGGCGTGCCCGTGCCGGCGAGCAGATCCAACACCAACGCGCGGCCCCGGGTGTCCAGCGAGGGTCGCTGGAACAGCTCCACCATCTTCGCGCACAGCTCGGGGTGCTGCTCCAGCAGTCCCGTGGCCTGGAGCAGGAAGTGGTTGTGATCCGGCAGGACGCCCCCGTTGGCGTGGAGCTCGAGCAGGGCGAAGAGCCGCTCGGCCGTCATGCCATCCACCTGCTGGGTCAGCATCTGCGCCCGTACCTTGGGGTCCACCACCAGGACGCCTGGCGCCAGCCGCTGGTTCGCGGCCGTCCGCGCGGAGTCCTCCCGCTCGACATGGCCGTGGGACCCGCGCACCAGGCTCACCCGGACCTGGGTGGAGGCCGTGGGCTCACCGTTCACGCCCAGGCGCTCCACGGTCTCCTGGCCCACGAGCCGCTCCCAGAGGCCCTCGTGGGCCAGGGATACCTCGAAGCGCGAGGCGAGCCGCACGCGTCCGTCTTGCCCCAGGCCCCGGAGCTCCGTGTACCGCGTGCGCCGCTTGAGCAGCCGCACCCCCGACGCGTCCTCTCCCAGCCGCTCGTACTCCGTCAGGGCGCGGCCCCGCGAGGTGCCCTCCTCCACCGTCCACGCGGCGCCGTCCTTCACCACCACCTGGAGCTCTCCCACCAGGGTCTGCACGGTGTTCTTGAAGAGCGAGGGGTCCTCCTCCCGGAAGGAGACGGCCTGGACGAGGCCCTCCTCGCTGAGCTCCAGCACCGCCTCGCGTCCGCCGAACACCGCCTCCACGGCGGCCGTGTCCGGGAGGACCTCCTGGCCGAAGACCCGCAGCGAGTGCCGCTGGAGGTTCTCCAGCCTCAGACCCACGAGCCACGAGCCGCCGCGTGTCCCCTGACCGCGGAGGACCAGGTCCCCCACGAGGTGGAGTCCTCCGGCCAGCGCCTGATCCTTCTGGGGCCCGGCGAGCTGGACCTGGGTCTGGGCCTCATAGTCCAGTCGGTATGTCCAGCGCTGTCCGGTGGGAACGTGGAGGCGGAAGGGCGCGGGGGAAGAGGAGGAGTCCTGGGCGGGAGTGGGCGAGCCCAGACCCGTCCAGAGGGCGAGGAGGGAGAGCAGCGCCAGCGGGATGCCGACGACGAGCGCCTTGCGCGGGTTCATGAGGAGGTTCCGGGTGGGGGAGGGGAAGGGCGGGGCTCCGGTGGGACCGGAGCCCCGAGGAGCGCGGTTACAGCAACTCCTGGAGGTCCGCGACCGGCACCGAGAAGTCCCGGTCGAAGAGCTTCAGGTCGTAGTGCAGGCCGTCCCAGCTGATGAGGGTCTGCTCGAAGTTCTTCTCGAAAGGCCAGACGCCCACCTCCGCGTAGCCAGCGATGCTTCCGGACAGGAAGGTGAACTTGAGATCCGCGCGGCCGGCGAGCTGGAGCCCGAGTTGTTGGCTGTTGTTGGCGCCGTAGGACAGCTCCGCGACGGTGTTGAGGGGGATTCCCGCGTGCACCAGCTGGAGCTTGCCCTTGACTCCCGCCTCGACGATGAAGAGGTCCACGCCCGCGTACAGCTCGGCGTCCACCGAGGCATAGGGCTCCACCCGGCCGTTCACCCCGATGGAGGACACGACGCAGCTCGTCGGCGTCGGCCGGGTCAGCTTGTGCGAGGCGCCGAGGGCGTAGTTGAGGCCCACCGTGCCGGCCACCTTGGCGCCGAGCGTGACGGGCACCACCACGATGACGAAGTGGGTCTGCACGTCCACGAACGTCTTGCTGGCCGACTTCGCGCCGGACACCAGGTTGTACGTGCCGGCGATCAAGTCCTTGTGCTCGTCCACCAGGTGGATGGTGTTGTCGAGGACATCCAGATCGATGTCGGCCCGGACATCGGACACCGTGGCATCCGCCTGGATCAGGGAGACACCGTGGCCGAACGCGCTGCCAGAGGCCTTGAAGAAGCCATGGACCCGGGGAGACATGACACACGCATCGGTCTTGCTCAGGTTGTCGATCGACAGGGACACGTTGTATTCGGCGGAGGCGCCAAAGGTGTCATTGCCCATGCTGTAGCTGTCTCCCGACTCCCACTTCAGGCGCGGCTGGTCCGTGACGGGATCCAGCAGCCCTCCGGCCACGGTGGACAGGGCCTTGAGGTAGAGATCCCGGCGGGTGAAGTACGTCTCCAGCAGGGTGGGGCTGAGGGTGTAGTTCGTGGGCGGGTAGTTGACCGTGCCCGCCGCCATGGCCTTGTTCTTGAGGGCGGCGAAGTTGTTGTCGGTGTAGTCCATGCACCTGGCGTGCTTCTGCTCGCGGTTGCCCTGGTACAGCGAGGTCACCCGCTGCGCGAAGCGCTTGGGGGACCAGTCACACGCGGCGGTGCCTCCGCCGCGCTGGAAGGAGAGGCAGCCGCGTGCCTTGGCGTTGAGCAGGGCCGCCTCGATGGCGTCGTCCAGGGCCTCCAGCCGGTAGAGCAGGCAGATGATCTGATTGCCCGAGCAGGCCAGCGACACCACCGGGACGTCGAAGATGGGGACGGTGGGGGTGATGGGCGGAAGGGTCGGCGGAAGGGCCGACTGGGTGGCGGCCACGGGAGTGGAGGCCGGGGCGAGGCCAGGCAGGGACATCGGAGACAGCACGTCCAGGTCCAACCGGGCCGCTTGGAACACGCTCGAGGGGTCCGGGTTCCAGATCGGATCCCTCCAGTACTGTTCCGAGAAGCGGCCCGGACCCGTTCCTCCGGCGGAGTACACGGGCGGGGGTTTGGGCTGGAGCTTGGCGGCGAGGGTCGCCGCCAGGGACTCGCGCTGGGCGAGCAGCGCGGCGAAGTCCTCCTGCAGCCGGTCCATCTCATACATCTGCTCGTCCAGCAGCCCCGCGTTGAGCTCGCTCATCGCCTTGTGCCAGCTCCAGCTCTCGTTGTAGTAGCTGGCGCCCTGGTCGATGGTGGGCGCGAGCGTGCTGTCAGTGAAGACGACACCGGTGAGCGACAACCCCTTGCGGTGCAGGTTCTTCAGCGTGACGGACACCAGGCCCGGCAGGATGGTGACCTGATCCTTGTCACCAATGCTGATCGGAACCTTGTCGCCCGCGGGCAGCGGTACCGTGAAGAATTGATTCTTCGGCAGACCCGCCTGGAAGGGGATGTTGGGAGTGAAGGGCGTACCGTCCTTGCCGCGCAGCACGGGGTTGACGATGCCCCGCGTCCCGATGGCCGAGGCCGGGATGACGCCATTGACCGCGGGCGCATACGCGGTGTTGAAGATGGCGCGGTAGTTGCTGCCCAGCTTGACGAAGGCATCCTCGAAGACGCTGTAGTCGTAGTACTTCTCGTAGACGTACTCGTTGCACGAGTCGATGACGTTGCCGTTGGCGTTCCACGCGGCGCGCTGCTGCTGGCGCTGGCTCTCCAGGAGGCTGGCGTACAATCCGGAGGAAGGCAGATAGGTCTGGGCCTTGTGCACGCCCCCCAGGTAGAAGCCAGACAGGCCACTCATGGTGCGTGTGTTGGGGTCCTCGTTCTGGATGTAGGCGAGCTTGGTGGCGGCATCCGGGGTGATGCTCGTGTTGCTCGCGTTCCGGGTGGGGGGCACCACCACGGTGCGCTGGGGCGTACGGACCGGGAGGGAGTTGGCCGCCTGCTGGATGAGGGTGTTGCAGGTGGCGTTGGGGTCCGTCCTCGCCTTCTCACGGGCCTGGAGGGCGCACTCCGTCACGGGGTTCTGGCAGTCCGCCAGGGTGGGGAGATACCGGCCGCACTCCGCGGCCTCGGCCTGGGAGAGCGGGGACATGAGGATTCCGCTCGCGGCGACGCCTGCCGCGAGTCGGCGGATGGGGGAAGACATGCGGGACTCCGTTCGAGGAAGAGACGGCTCCGCTCGCGCCCCGACGTCAGGGCACGACGGGAGCCGGAGCTGTCCGGAGGAGGGCCTCGCGCGCGGCCTCCCCCTCGGCTCTCCTACGCGCCTTTTCCTGTTTATTCCCGGCGGGATTTCTGGAGTGGGGCCGGGCCGGCCCGCTCATTCGCCCGACGGGCGCCGCTGCGCCAGTTCACGCAGCGCTCGCCGATCGAGCTTGCCGTTCTGCGTCCGCGGCAGCTCCGGCAGCACGCGGAGCTCGTCGATGATCATGTACCTCGGTAGCCGATCGGCGCAGTGCCGCTTCACCTTGATCAGCGAGGGCGCTGTCTCGGAGGCGCTCACCAGGAAGGCCACCAGCCTCGCCTCGATGCCGGAGCCCGCGGCGACCACGCCCACTTCGCGGATGTCCGGGTGGGTGAGCAGCGCCGCCTCGATATCTCCGGGCTCGATCCTCCGTCCCCGCACCTTCAGCATGTTGTCGCGGCGCCCGAGGTACTCGAAGCTGCCGTCCGGGAGCTGGCGGCAGAGGTCTCCGGTCGCATACGGCCGGTCCTCTTGGGGCGGCTGGCCCCAGTAGCCCAGCATCACCGTGGGCCCCTCCACCATCAACTCACCCACCTCGGCGTCGCCCCCCTGCCGTGCTTCCTCGGAATCCGCTGGCGGCCGGGCCAGCCAGACCCGATTTCCGCAGCTCGCACGGCCGATCGGAACCGGCTCGGTGCGCTCGGGGGCAATGTCCGTCACCTCGTGGAAGGTGCAGACGTTCGTCTCGGTGGGGCCGTAGAGGTTGAAGAACCGTGCGCCTCGCAGGTGCTCCCGCAGGGGTCTCAGGTGCTTGATGGGGAAGGGCTCTCCCGCGAACAGCATGGCTCGGAAGGGCAGCTCCGGGTGCCTCAACAGCCCACCGTCCTGCATCATCAGGATGAGCGCCGAGGGCACCGAGTACCAGATGGTGAACCGCTCTCGCAGCACCAGCTCCACCAGCTTCTCGGGCGCGAAGGCCAGCGTTTCGGGGATCAGGGTGACGGAGGCGCCCCCGAGGAATGCCGCATAGAGATCCAGGACCGAGAGATCGAAGAAGAACGGGGCGTGGTTGCTGAAGCGATCGGCCGGGGTGGTGCCCAGCAACTCGTGACACCACTGGATGAAGGCCAGCGCGTTTTGCTGGCTGATGCACACGCCCTTGGGCGTTCCCGTGGAGCCGGACGTATAGAGGATGAAGGCCAGATCGTGGTCGCCCGAACCGTGCCAGGGCAGCGGCTCCGAGGAGAAGCCGGACAGCCGGGCCCATGACAGCTCCGGGCCCTCGTCGTCCACCAGCAGGACGCGGAGCCGGTCCATGCCGCCGCCGCGCAGCCCGGCTGCGTGTGTGGCGTTGGTCACGAGCACGTCAATCCGGCAGTCATCGAGGATGAGCCGCGTCCGCGCCGCCGGGTTCAGCGGATCCAGCGGCACGTAGGCGGCACCGAGCCGGGCGATGCCCTGCATCGCGGCCACCGCGCGCGCGGACTTCTCCGTCCACAGCCCCACCCGGTCCCCCTTCTTCACCCCCATCCCCTGCAGGGCGCGGGCGATCCGGTTGGCGAGCGCGTCCAGTTGGCCGTAGGTGAACGTCTCATCCGGGCCCTTGACGGCGATGGCCTCGGGGGTCCGCGCCGCGGTGCGGCTCACGATCTGATCGAGTGTCATAGGCCCAGGTGGCTGGCGATGATGTCGCGCTGAATCTCGGAGGTGCCGGAGAAGATCGTGCTGGGAATGGCGTCGCGCAGCACCCGCTCGATTCCCGTCTCGGTCATGTACCCCATTCCGCCGTGGATCTGGATGGCGTCCAGGCCGCACTGAACCGCGGCCTCGCTGATCGCCAGCTTCGCGAGCGACACTTCCATCACCGCCTCCTCGCCCCGATCCATCCGCCAGCAGGCCTGGTACAGCAGCAGCCGCGAGGCCTCGAGCCGCTGCTTCATGTCCGCCAGCCGGTGGGAGACGGCCTGGTTTTTTCCGATCGGTCGCTTGAATTGCTTGCGCTGCCGGGCGAAGTCCACCGTCTGCTCGAGCACCCGCTCCATCACGCCCACGTAGGCGGCGAACAGGCACGCTCGCTCCCACTGCATGGAGCGCTTGAAGAGGGGAGCGCCGTGACCCTCGGCACCCAGCCGAGCGGAGGCGGGCACCCGGCAGCCCTCCAGATAGATGGGGGAGGTGGGCGAGGTGGACAGCCCCATCTTCTCGAAGGGCCTTCCCACCGAGAGGCCCGGCGTGCCTCTCTCGAGGAGGAAGGCGCTCAAGCCCATGTAGCCGTGCGCGGGGTTGGTGACGGCGTAGACCAGGAACACGTCGGCGGACGGGCCGTTGGTGACGTAGCTCTTGCCCCCATCGAGCACGTAGCTGTCGCCCTCGCGCACCGCGCGCGTCTTGAGGGCGAAGACATCGGAGCCGGCCTCTGGTTCGGAGATGGCGTTGGCGCCCACCCACTCCCCCGAACACAGCCGTGGGAGGTAGCGGGCCTTCTGCTCCTCGTCCCCACTCTCCAGGATGGGGAGCACGCACGCGAAGAGGTGGGCTCCCACGGAGAAGACCAGGCCCGTGTCGGCGCAGCCACGCCCCAGCGCCTCCATCACTCGCGCGGTCGTCAGCGTGTCCAGCCCTAGTCCTCCGTGGCGCTCGGGCACGGGCAGGCCCAGGAAGCCGAATTCACCACACCGTTGCCACAATTCTCGCGGGAGCCCCTGCTCGGTGCGTGTTTCCTCGGGCAGCTTCGCCCGGGAAAAGGCCACTGCTCGCTCGTACAACTCCACCTGCTCGCTCGTCCAACTGAAGTCCATGCGTTCCTTGACGCGCCGGTGGACCTCCGGGACGAAGGACTGCGCGCTCCGGAAGCCTGGCGCCTGCGTGCGGTCTGGGCCGCGAGGCTGCGTACCGAGACCTCTCTGGATGTCCCCGGACTCTCTCCCTCTCTGGCGCGAACCGTCAAGGATCATGGTGGACGTGGGGCGAGCGTCACGATAGGCAATCTTTCAGATGGAGAAGATGGATGTGCCGGAATGTGAGTCCTTCCGGTTGGCTGGTTTGGGGCCGTAGGAAAGACGGGCAAAGTCCTTGACGCTCCAAGTCACCGTACCCTAGGGTAGCGGGAGATTGTTGAATTCCGAGCGGATTGGGTGGGGCTAGAAAAGCGCGGATTTTATGCAGCATGAGTCGATAGCCATTGTTGGAATTGGGCTCCGAATGCCTGGGGCGGAGTGTTCGCGTTCGCTGTGGAAGCTGCTATGCAATGGAATTGACGCGACCCGGGAGATCCCCTCTGAACGCTGGGAGCTGGGGTCGCTCCATGATCCGGCTCCTGACCGCCCGGGGAAGATCCGCAACCGCCACGCTGGATTGATCGAGGGCGTGGAGACGGCGGATCCCAATGCCTTCCGTCTGTCCAAGCGAGAGCTGCGGAGCATGGATCCCCAGCACCGTGTGCTGTTCGAGAGCGCATGGCACGCGCTGGAGGATGCTGGAATTCCTTTCGACGCCCTGCGCGGGAGCCGCACGGGGGTCTTCGTGGGCATCAACTTCAATGATTATCAGCGGATGCTCGCGCGTGACTGGGCGGCGCTCGATGGGTATGCCCTGCTCGGCACGACGGCCTCGTTCGCGGCGAACCGGATTTCCTATGCATTTGATCTCCGGGGCCCCAGCACCTGTTCGAGTGTGGGATGTGCCTCCTCGACGACCGCCCTCCACGAAGCCTGCCGAAGCCTGACGCTGGGCGAGGTGGAACTGGCGCTCGTCGGCGGTGTGGAGCTCATGCTCTCGCCCGAGAGCAGCATCATGCTGTCCCAGGCGGGCGTGTTCTCGGCGAGGGGGCAGTGCCGGACGTTGGATGCACAGGCCGATGGCTACATCCGCGGTGAGGGCGCTGGAGTGGTGGTGCTCAAGCCCCTGTCCAAGGTGGACGCCAGTGATCGCGTATACGCGGTGATTCGCGGCAGCGCCGTCAACCACAACGGGCGCAACGAGTGGATCATGGCTCCCAGCGCCCCGGCGCAGGCGGAGGTGATCCGCCGGGCCTGTGAGTGGGGGGGCGTGGAGGCCGCCAGCCTGGACTATGTCGAGCTCCACGGCTCCTCCTTCCTCAAGGGGGACGCGGCCGAGGCCATCGCCATCAGCGAGGCGCTCGGGGAGCGGCGGTCCTTTCCTTGCCGGCTCGGCGCGGTCAGCAACAACCTGGGCTACATGGGAGCGGCGGCGGGGATCGCGCAGTTCATCAAGGTGTGTCTGTCCCTGTACCACCGCACCTTGCCGCCGACGATCCACGTGGACGCGCCCAATCCCCAGATCGCATTCGAGGCGCTCGGGCTGACGATCCAGTCGAAATTGGAGCACTGGCCCGAGCGGGGGACGGGAGAGCCGAGGCGGGCCGGTGTCGTGTCCACTTCGCTCGGTGGTTCCAACGCCTTCCTGGTCCTGGAATCCGCTCCGGAGGTCCGTGTGGCGGAACCGTCCGGAGTGGAGGCTCCCGGTCATCTCCTGGTTCTCTCCGCGCTCACCCCGGAGGCGCTCCGCCAGCAGGCGATGCGGCTAAGGGACTTCCTCGCGGAGACGCCCGCCAGTGACCGCACGCTGGAAGATGTCTGCGTCACGGCTGCGTTCAAGCGGCAGCACCACCGCCACCGCGCCGCGGTGATCGCCCGGGGGCGGGACGGACTGGTGAGGCTCCTCGGTGAGCTCGCTCGCGTCTCCGGGCAGGCGCTCCTGGTGGAGGAAGGGCAGCTCCCTGGGCTCGTCGAGGCCGGGCGAGCCTATGTCGACGGTGGCTCCCTCTCACGGGAGGCCTTCCCTGGATCCGGCGGGCGCTGTGTGAGCCTTCCGCTCTACCCCTTCCAGCGGCAGCGCCTGTGGCCAGAGTGGCTGTCTCCCCAGGAGGTGTGCCGCGCGCCCACGGACTCGCGGCCAGCGCCGCCCGTCGCACCGCCTTCCGAGGTGGTTGTCTCCCGTCGAGTCCAGGAGGCCCCCGCGGGCGAGCGCGAGGCGCGGCTGATGGAGTTGCTCCGCGCCCAGGTCGCGGACGTGCTGGAGGTGGACCCGGCCGAGCTCGACACGCGAGGAAGGACCTTCTTCGAGCTGGGGCTGAACTCCATCGGCGCCACGGTGTTGAAGGAGCGCATCTCGAGAGAGCTCGGCGTCACGTTGTTCACGACGATCTTCTTCGAGCACCCACGGCTGGAGCTGCTGGCGAAGCGGCTGCTGGCCCTCGTGGATTCCCGGACCGGAGTCAGCTCGGAGGTCGGGAGCCTCGCGAGCGCGCCCGCCCAGGAGGAGCAGGAGTTGAGGGAGCGCATCGCCGGGCTGTCCGAGGAGCAGGCTCGAGAGCTGATTGCCCGGAAGCTGGCCGAAATCAGCATTGAGGTCGACTGATGAGTCGGAAGGACGGTTCGCCGATGGAGCTGACGCCCCTGCAGCAAGCCCTGCTCACGATCGAGAAGCTGCAGAAGAAGCTCGCGGCTGGCACTCGAGCGGAGGATGGCGCGATCGCGATCATCGGCATGGGCTGCCGGTTCCCAGGTGGCGCGGTGAGTCCCGCGCGTTTCCAGGAGCTGCTGTGGGGAGGCGTCGAGGCGGTGACGGAACTCCCGGCCGACCGGCGGGCGCTCCAGGGACTCTATGATCCCGATCCCTCCAAGCCCGGGAAGATGTACTTGCGCCGGGCGGCCTTCGTCGACGGCGTTGACAGGTTCGACGCGGAGTTCTTCCGGATCTCGCGGCGGGAAGCCGAGGGGATGGATCCGCAGCAGCGCTTCTTCCTGGAGGTGAGCTGGGAGGCCCTCGAGAACGCGGGAATCCCGCCGCACCAGCTCGTGGGGTCGCGGACCGGCGTGTTCGCCGGAGTCCATGCCAAGGACTATGCGTTCGCCTTGGAGGGAGGACTGGAGAAGGTCGGTGCCCACTACTCCACGGGGGTGGACGCCAGTTATGTCGCCGGGCGGCTCTCCTATCTGCTTGGGCTCGAGGGTCCCAGCATGGCCGTGGACACCGCCTGCTCCTCCTCGCTGGCCGCGGTGCATCTGGCGTGTCAGAGCCTGCGCACGGAGGAGTCAACGCTGGCCATCGCGGGGGGCGTGAAGCTCATCCTCTCCCCGCAGCTCAGCGTGTTCCTGTCCAAGGCCGGGGCGCTCTCCCCGAGCAACCGCTGCCGCGCGTTCGATCGCGCGGCCGACGGCATGGTGCAGGGCGAGGGCTGTGGCGTGGTCATCCTGAAGCGCTACCGGGATGCGGTTCGCGATGGGGATCGGATCCTCGCGACGATTCGCGCAACGGCGATGAACCACGATGGCGCCAGCGGTGGGCTCACGGTGCCGAACGTCCGGGCACAGGAGTCGCTGTACCGGCTCGCGCTCCAGCGTGCCGGTGTCGAGCCCGGGCAGGTGGACTACCTGGAGGCGCATGGGACGGGAACCCGGCTCGGGGATCCCATCGAGCTCGAGGGTGTGTCGCGGGTCTACGGTGGCTCGAGGCCTCCGGAGCGGCCGCTGTGGGTTGGCTCGGTGAAGCCGAACATCGGTCACACCGAGGCGGCCGCGGGGATCGCGGGGCTGATCAAGGCGGTGCTGGTGCTCCAGGCTGGAGAGCTGCCGCCCTCCATTCATTTCGAGCACCCGAACCCCGAGTTCGCCTGGGAAGGCTCGGGGCTCGCGGTCCCTCGGGAGCGCACGCCGCTGGCGGGCAAGGCCACCCCGCACCTGGTGGCCGTGAGCTCGTTCGGGATGAGCGGCGTGAACGCCCATGCGCTCGTCGAGGCGTCTCGTGAAAAGGCCTCGGAGCACGCGGATTCCGGGCCGTACCTGCTGCCACTCTCGGCGCGCGGAGAGCCGGCCCTGCGTGAGCTCGCCGGAGCCTGGTTCCGTGAGCTCACGGCCGGCTCCCCGCGGAGCCTTCGGGATTGCTGCTTCACGGCGGGGGCGGGGCGCTCGCATCACGAGCAGCGTCTGGCGCTCGTCGCCCGGACGCCCGAGGCGTTGTGGGAACTGCTGCGCAACGCCGCCGATGGGCGTGGCGGCGAGGGGCTCCTCCGCGGACAGGTCAAGGCCGCGGGAGGGCGTGAGGCGGTCTTCGTCTTTGGAGATGCCGGAGCCGGGAAGGCCGGGGCCCTTCGCGAGCTGCTGCGGGAGGCCAGCTTCCGTGGCCACGTCGAGAAGCTGGATGGGGTGATCCGCCAGGTGGCGGGGGGGTCGCTCATCGAGCACGTGGAGCGGGATGCCGCCAGCCCCGTGGCCCTCCTCGCCTTCCAGCTCTGCCTGGCGGAGCTGTGGCGGTCGTATGGCGTCGAGCCCGCCGCCGTCGCGGGCTACGGCAAGGGAGAGGTCGCCGCGGGCGTCGTCGCGGGGGTGCTCGGAGTGGAGGAGGCGGTCCGGCTCGTGCTCCAGGGACCGGCGGCCCCGACGATTCGTTCCCAGCCGGCGAAGTGCCCGTTCCTCTCCCTCTCCGAAGAGGAGTGGATCGGAACGGGCGGTACGGTGCCGGCCGAGTTCTGGACGAGACGGCAGGCGTCCAAGGGCAGGCTGGAGCTGGATCTGCTCGCCGAGCACCTCATGGAGCGGAGCGCGTCCGCCTTCCTGGCGTTCGCGTGCGATGCCTCGCTGGGCGAGGAGCTGGAGGCCGCGGCGCAGCGCCGGAGCGGGAAGGTGCTCGTGCTGCCCGCGAGCCCCGCGGAGGGCGATGTCCGGTACGGAGTCCTGAGCAGCGCCGCGCGGCTCTACTGTGAGGGATTTCCAATCCGGTTCGAGAGCCTCTACCCCGGAGCGAGGAAGGCGGTCCTTCCGACGTACCCCTGGCAGCGCGAGCGCTTCTGGTGGGATGGGGAGCGGGAGTCCGTGAAGGTGGAGCCCGTCGTGGTGGAGGGCGGGGTGGAGAACGCGGAGGCCCTGCAGGGGCTGTTCTGTGAGCTCGCATGGAATGTCCGAGGGGCGAGCTCCGAGCAGGTTCGGGCGGACGGGACGTGGCTCGTCATCGCCGAGAAGCCCGAGGCCGCCGCGGAGCTCCGGGAAGGGTTGGTGGCGGCGGGCGGCTCGGTGGTCGTGGCCAGCGCGGGTCCCTCTTATGAAAAGGTGTCTGCCCGGGACTACCGCCTCGAGCTGACCGGCCGGGAGTCCTTCTCCCGCCTCCTGGCGGAACTGGCTGCGGACGGCCAGTCGCTCCGGGGAGTCATCTTCCGAGCGGGCTCCAGCCACCCGGAGACACTCGAAGGACCGCGCGCGGTGGTCCGGCGCGAGGCCATTGCCGTGACGTCGCTCGTGCAGGCCCTGGCGCACATGGCCGCGCCGAAGCCTCCGCGTCTGTATCTCATCACCCGGGGCGCTCAGAGCACGGGGAGCGAGGCGGGGCCCGGGTCGATCGCGGGAGCGCCACTCTGGGGGCTTGGGCGCGTCATCGCGTACGAGCATCCGGAGCTCGCGTGCAAGCGGATCGATGCCGATCCCGCCTCCGGCCCGGAGTCGCTCCGTGAGCTCGTCGTCGAGCTCGGACGCCGGCTGGCTCCTCCCCTGGACGATGATGAGGTCGTCCTGCGCGGAGACAGACGCCTGGTCCCTTCGCTCACCCAGGGCCGGCGGACGCCGGGAAGCGCGGGCGCGTTCCGCCCCAGGAAGGACCGCACGTACCTGATCACGGGAGGGCTCGGAGGCATCGGGCTTCGCCTGGCCTCCTGGCTGGTGAGCCGTGGTGCGCGGTACCTCGCGGTGTGTGGACGGAAGGGAGAGACGGCGGAGTCCCGTCAGGCCCTGGCGCCGCTTCGGGCAGCGGGGGCGCGGGTGGAGACCTTCCAGGTCGATGTGAGCCGACCGGAAGCGCTCGCGGCCATGCTCGAGAACCTCCGGCGTACGGGGCCCTCCCTGGGGGGCATCTTCCACTGCGCGGGCGTCCTGGCCGACGGCTCGCTGCTGCAGCTCGAGCCTCGGAGCTTCGAGACCGTCATGGGTCCGAAGGTGGATGGCGCCTGGAACCTCCACATGCTCGCCACGGATGCATCGATCGAGCAGTTCGTCCTCTTCTCCTCGACCGCATCGCTGATCGGCTCTCCCGGACAGGCCAACTACGCCGCGGCGAACGCCTTCCTCGATGCGCTGGCCCACCTGCGGCGCTCGCGTGGCCTGCCGGCGCTCAGCCTCAACTTCGGGAGCTGGGGAGAGGTGGGCATGGCCACCACGGACGAGCGACGAGGGGGGCGGCTCGCGGAGCGCGGCATGGCGCCCATGTCCGTCGAGGAGGCCCTGGCGGCGATGGCCCTCACTCTCGCCGACGGCCCCGTCACCCGCGGCATTGCCCGCCTCGATGCGGAGCGGTGGGGGAAGAGCCACCCGTCCGTGGCGGCCTCCTCCCTGTTCCGCGGCCCGGTCGCCCAGGAAGAGGAGCGCGTCGTGGACAAGGCGCCGCGCAAGCTGCGCGATGCTCTGCTCTCACTCGATAGCTCCGAACGGCACGGCGTGTTGGTGGCTCGCCTCAAGGAAATGGTGGGGGAGGTGAGCCGCAACCCTCCGGAGCGCTTCTCCTCCAAGGACACGTTCGACTCCCTGGGGTTCGACTCCATCATGGTGCTCGAGCTGAGGGACATGGTGATGGGGGAACTCGAGGTGAGCTTGCCACTCAAGAGTTTTGTCGATGAGCGCTCCATCGAGCAGGTGACGGTGGAGTTGCTGGAGAAGCTCGCCGTCGCGAGCGTGCTCGGCGCGGCCTCCTCGGAGCGTCCTGACTCGAAGCGGGTGCTGCTATGAACCTGGGAGAACTCCTTCAGGAGTTGGCCCACCACGGCATCAAGCTGTCGGTGGAAGGCGAGAACCTGGCGGTCGACGCCCCCTCCGGCGAAATCCCAGCAGGGCTGCGCGAGAAGCTCGTGGCGAACAAGGCGGCGCTGCTGGCCCTCCTGGCCGAGCAGCACGCGCCTCTGGCGGACTCCCCACCGCAAGCCGTGCCCCGGCCCGAGGAACGGTACGAGCCGTTCCCCATGACCGAGATCCAGCAGGCCTATAGCGTGGGCCGGCAGGCAGGGCTCGAGATGAACGCGGCGATGCACGCGTTCAACGAGATAGACTGTAGCGAGCTGGATCTGGCGCGTTTCGAGGAGGCCTGGAACCAGGTCATCGCCCGCCACGAGATGCTGCGCGCGGTGGCGCTCCCCGAGTTCCAGCAACGCATCCTGCCCACCGTCCCGCGCTACCAGATCCCGGTGGAGGATCTGCGCGGATGGAGCCAGGAGGAGGCGGAGGCGCGGTTCCTGGCCATCCGCGAGCGGCTGTCCCAGCAGGTGCTGTCACTCGAGCAGTGGCCCTTGTTCGAGCTGCGCGTGTGCCTGCTCGACAACGGCCGGGCGCGCCTCTTCATGAGCGTCGATGGAACCTTCATCGACGGCTACAGCTTCCAGATCCTCTATCGGGAGCTGGTGCACTTCTACAAGCACCCCGGGGTGCCTCCCACGCCCGCGCGGCTCGAGCTGTCGTTCCGGGACTACGCGCTGGCCGTGCATCAGGCGCGTGGAGCGCGCCATGCGCGGTCCCTGGAGTACTGGCGGTCCCGCCTGCCCAACCTCCCACCGGCGCCGGATCTCCCACTCGAGCGGGATCCCAGCACGCTGCGGCGTCCCCGCTTCCGCCGCTGGTTCGAGCGCCTGGAGCCCGAGGTGTGGCAGCGCCTCAAGCAGCGCGCGCGCGCGCGCCGCCTGACGGAGCCGGAGTTGCTGCTGGCGGCCTATGCCGAGATCATCGCCCGCTGGAGCCGGAGCCCCCGCTTCACGCTCAACGTCCCGCACTTCAACCGCCTGCCGATCCATCCGCAGGTCAATGACATCATCGGGACCTTCGCCAGCTTCACCTTGATCGAGGTGGATCACCGGCCGGAGCGCAGCTTCACCGAGCGGGCGCTGGCGATCCGTGAGCAGCTCCTCCTCGCGCTCGAGCACCGCGAGGTGAGCGGCGTCGAGCTGCTGCGAGAGCTGTTCCGGCTCCAGGGCAAGATCTCCGGCGCGATCATGCCGGTGGTCATGACGAGCTTCGCCTCCCACTCCAAGAGCCGGGACTCCCACTGGGTCGACTTCCTGGCGAACGAGTTCGGCGAGCTCATCGAGGCGCTCACCCAGACACCCCAGGTGTGGATTGATCTGCAGATCGTCTACCAGCAGGGCGGCGTCTTCCTGAACTGGGACGTGGCGGAGGAGCTGTTCCCGCCCGGCATGATCGAGGACATGTTCGCCAGCTTCTGCGCGCTGCTCCGCCGCCTGTCGGAGGACGACGGGGCCTGGGAGCAGGGGGGCGTGGACACCTTGCCCGCCCGGCAACGCGAGCTGTTCTCTCGTGTCAACGGCACGGTCCGCCCGCTGAGCGGACAGCTGCTCCATACCGGCTTCTTCCGGAATGCCGCCGCGCGGCCGGAGGCGCTGGCGCTGGTCTCGTCGACCGTCTCGCTGAGCTACGGCGAGCTGGCCCGTCGCTCCAGCCGGCTCGGGCACGCGCTGCGTGAGCGAGGGACCGCGCCCAACCGCATCGTCGCGGTGGTGATGGAGAAGGGGTGGGAGCAGGTCGTGGCCGTGCTGGGAATCCTGAGCTCCGGCGCGGCCTACCTGCCCATCGACGCCGGGCTGCCGCTCGAGCGCCGCTCCTACATGATGGAGAACAGTGGCGCCACGTGGGTGGTGACCCAGCCGAAGTTCGCCCAGGAGCCGTGGCCGGAAGGCACCCAGGTCCTGGTCATCACTCCCGAGGCCTTCAGCGAGTACAGCGATGCGCCGCTGTCGCCCGTGCAGCGCCCCGAGGACCTCGCGCACATCCTCTACACCTCGGGCTCCACGGGCCAGCCCAACGGGGCGATGCTCACCCACGCGGGGATGGTCAACGCGATCGAGTGGACGAACCGGAAGTTCGGCGTGGGGCCGGACGACCGACTCATCGCCCTCAGCGCGCTCCATCATGACTTCTCCGTCTATGACATCTTCGGGATCCTGAGCGCGGGCGGCGCGATGGTGATGCCGGGCGCCTCCACGCGCCGCGATCCCTCGCACTGGGCCGAGCTCATGGCCCAGCACGGCGTCACGATCTGGAGCACCGTGCCGGCGATGATGGAGATGCTGCTGACGTACCTCGAGGGAGGCAACGTCCGGCTCTCCTGTCCGCTGAGGCACGTGATGCTCGGCGGAGACTGGATCGCCGTCACCATGCCCTCGCGGCTGCGAGCCCGATTCGGCGATGTGAAGGTGGTGAGCGTCGGAGGCCCGACCGAAACCTCGCTGTGGAACATCACCCACCCCGTGGTGGAGGCGGACGAGCGCCGCCGCAGCATCCCGTACGGAAAGCCGATCCCCAATACGAAGTACTACGTGCTGGACGAGCATCTGGACGAGCGGCCCATCTGGGTACCGGGCGAGCTGTGCTGCGCGGGCATCGGCGTGGCGAAGGGCTACGTCGGCGCGGGGGCGGGCTCGAAGAAGTTCACCGTCCATCCGCGCACCGGGGAGCGCATCTATCGCACGGGCGATCTCGGGCGCTACCTGCCCGACGGGACCATCGAGTTCCTGGGTCGCGTCGACTTCCAGCTCTCCATCCGGGGCCAGCGCATCGAGCCAGGCGAGATCGAGGCCGCCCTGTTGCAGGAGCCGAGCATCCAGGCGGCCGTGGTGGGGGCCGTTGGCGAGCACCATGAGAAGCGGCTCGTCGCCTATGTCGTCCCCGTGGAGGTGAAGCGGGGAATCGACACCCAGCGGATCCGCGCGTTCCTGGCGCGCAAGCTGCCGGAGCACATGGTGCCGGCGACCTATGTCGTGCTGGAGGCCCTGCCGCTGACCCGCAACGCCAAGGTGGATCGTCGGATGCTGCCGCATCCGGATCAGGTCCCCCAGGCGAAGAAGAGCGTGGAGCGCAGCCCGGCGGTCGCTGGAGGCGGCGGCGAGACGCGAGCGCTCCAGCGTTCCCTGGCGAAGGTGGTGGGAGAGGTGTTCGGCGTCCCGGAGGTCCCCCCGGAGCGGAACTTCTTCGAGCTCGGTGCCAACTCCGTCCACCTGGTCAAGCTTCACCTCCGACTCAAGGAGGAACTGGGCGTCCTGGTCCCCGTCGTGGATCTGTTCGGGCACCCGACCGTTCGGGCGCTCCTGGAGTATCTCGGCGCCACCGGAGCGGAGCTGAAGCCCGAGGCGAGCAGCGAGCCCGAGGTGGAGGCGCCGCCGAAGCAGGAGGGTCAGGACATCGCCATCATCGGGATGGCCGGCCGCTTCCCCGGGGCCGCGAACCTCGAGCAGTTCTGGCGGAATCTGGTGGAGGGAGTCGAGTCGATCAGCACCTTCACCGATGACGAACTGCTGGCCGCTGGCGTGAGCGCGGCCGCGTTCCAGGATCCCCGCTACGTTCGCGCGTCGGCGGTGGTGGATGGCTTCGACCAGTTCGACGCCGACTTCTTCTCGTTCACGCATCGCGAGGCGCGCTCGCTGGATCCCCAGCAGCGCGTATTCCTGGAGTGTGCCTGGGAGGCGCTCGAGCACGCGGGCTATCCGCCCAATGGCTGCGAAGCCGTGGTCGGCGTCTACGCGGGCAAGAGCGTGAGCCACTACCGCTATCCCTACCCGGATCTGACGCGGCCGATCAGCTTCTTCCAGGACCTGGTCACCCAGGACAAGGACTTCCTGGCCACTCAGGTCTCCTACAAGCTGGATCTGCGTGGGCCGAGCGTCAATCTCCAGACGGCCTGCTCGACGTCGCTCGTCTCCATCTCGGCCGCCTGCGATGCGCTGCTCAATGGGAGCTGCGACATGGCGCTCGCGGGTGGAGTGGCGCTCAAGGTTCCCCATCGAGTGGGGTATCTCTTCGAGGAGGGCAGTGTCTTCTCCGGAGACGGCCACTGCCGGCCCTTCGACTCGAGGACCAGCGGCACGGTTCCCGGGAGCGGGGCGGGAGTCGTGGTCCTCAAGCGCTTGAGTCAGGCTCGCGCGGATGGTGATCGGATCCTCGCGGTCATCAAGGGGAGCGCGGTCAACAACGACGGGCATCGCAAGGTCGGGTTCATGGCACCGGGCCTCCGGGGCCAGGTGGACGTGGTCCGGGGGGCGCTCCAGCGGGCGGGAGTCGACCCACGGACGGTCTCGTACATCGAGGCGCACGGAACGGGGACCGCGCTCGGCGATCCCATCGAAGTGGCCGCGCTGACCCAGGTGTTCGGAGCGGAGGGGACGCCCCGGTCGTGCGGGCTCGGTTCGGTGAAGAGCAACATTGGCCACCTCGACAGCGCCGCGGGGATCGCGGGGCTCATCAAGGTCGTGCTGGCGCTCCAGCACCGCACGCTGCCGCCCTCGCTCCACTTCGAGCAGCCGAACCCGCGGATCGACTTTCAGCGGAGCCCCTTCTACGTGGTCAACGAGGCCACGCCCTGGGTGGTGGAGAACGGCCCTCGCCGCGCGGGGGTCAGCTCCTTCGGGATTGGCGGCACCAACGCCCACGTCGTGCTGGAGGAGGCGCCCCCATCGTTGGTGGAGGCCGGAGAACCACGGGTGGACCGCTCCCGGCATGTCCTGGCGCTCTCGGCGCGGAGCGAGGCGGCGCTGTTGCAGCTCGCGGGGCACTACCGGGCGCTGCTCGAGGGCTCCGAGGTGTCACTCGCGGACGTGTGCTTCTCGGCGAACACCGGCCGCACCGCCTTCGAGCATCGGCTCTCCGTGGTGGGGTCGGATCGCCGCCGTGTGGCCGAACTCCTGGGCGCGGCGGAGCGCAAGGAGGCGCACCCGGGGCTGGTGCAGGGGACGATCGATCCGAAGCAGTCGGCGAAGGTCGCGTTCCTGTTCTCGGGGCAGGGCTCGCAGTACGTCGGGGCCGCGCGCGAACTCTACCAGGTGCATCCCGGCTTCCGCCGGCGCATCGATGCGTTCGATGAGCTGCTCCGGGCGTATTGGGATCGCTCCCTGCTCTCCGTGCTCTATGCGGAGCCGGGGCAGGCCTCGCCCATCGATCAGCTCGACTACGCCCAGCCGGTGATCTTCGTCCTCGAGTACGCGCTGGCCGAGCTGTGGATGTCCTGGGGCATCCAGCCGGATGTCCTGCTCGGCCACAGCACCGGTGAGCTGGCGGCGGCCTGCATCGCGGGGGTGTTCAGCGTCGAAGACGGGCTGAAGCTGGCGGTCCATCGCGGCCGTCTCATCAACAAGCTCCCCGCGGGCGGCAACATCGCGGTCTCCGCGGGCGAGGCGGAGATGCGCGAGCTCCTGTCCCGTGGCGGTTGGACGAGCTCCATCGCGGCACTCAACAGCCCCGACAACGTGGTCATCTCCGGTGTTCCTGGTGAGATCGACGCACTGGCCCATGAGCTGGAGGAGCGGGGCTTCAAGGTGAAGCGCCTGAACATCCCGCGCGCCGCCCACTCGGCCATGGCGGAGGCGATCCTGCCGGAGTTCAGGGCCGTCGCCTCCACGATCCGCTACTCGCGCCCCTCCATTCCGATGATCTCGGGAATGACCGGCGAGTCCATCACGGAGGGCATCACCGATCCGGAGTACTGGTGCAGCCAGATCCGGAATCCCGTGCGCTTCGCGGATGGGGTGGCCTCTCTGCACCGGGATGGAATCCGGGTGTTCGTCGAGATCGGCCCGAAGGCGACCCTGCTCGGAATGGCGGCGCGGTGCCTGCCGGAGGGAGAGGGCACATGGCTGCCCAGCCTGCGACAGGATGATGGGGGCTGGCAGCAGATGCTCGAGAGCCTCTCGGGGCTGTTCGTCCGAGGCGCCCGGGTCGACTGGGCGGCCTTCGATGCCAGCTACTCGCGGCGCAAGGTGGCGATTCCGACCTATCCCTTCCAACGTCAGCGGTTCTGGGAGGAGGGGGCCGGGCTGCAGCGCCCCAACGGCAGGAGCATGTCCCAGGCGGAGCACCCGCTGCTCGGAAACAGGGTGCCGCTCGCGGTCCTCGAAGCCGGCGAGCTGTTGTTCGAGACGACGCTCGGGCCCTCGGCGCCGGGCTTCCTCGGGCAGCATCGCGTCTTTGGCACTCCCACCCTCCCGGCCACCGCCTACGTCGAGATGGCACTGGCCGCGGGAGCGAGTCTGCTCGGGACGCGAGAGCTGGGTTTGACGGGCTTGTCCATCCTCGGTGCGATGACCTTTCCGCGTGACTCCGAGCGGAGGGTCCAGTGCGCGGTGAAGCGCACGGAGAACGGCCGGGCCGAGGTCCGGATCTTCAGCCGTGCCGTGGATGGCACGGAAGAGGGTTGGAGCCTGCACGCCACGGGGATCCTGTCGGTCTCGCGCGAGGACGAGACGCCCGCCGCCGAGCAGTCGTTCGAGGGAGTGCTCGCGGAGCTGCGGGCCGCGCCCCTGGTCGAGAACTACTACCAGAGGGCCCAGGACTTCGGCGTCGACTTTGGTCCGGAGTTCCGGGGCCTCACGGAGCTGCGTCAGGCCGGGGAGCAGCTCCTGGGTCGCATCGAGAAGCCCGCGGAGCTGGGGAGCAGCGGCGCCTGGTTCGCGCATCCCGCCCTGCTGGATGCCTGTCTCCAGGTGGTGGGCGGCGCCTACCCGGACTCCGACGGCTCCGAGCTCTACGTGCCCATGAACATCGAGAGCCTCGTGCTCTCGGGAGGGCTCGAGGACGGAGTGTGGAGCCACGCAGTGGTGCGGCCGCTCGACGAGGCCCGGAAGCGCCTGCGCGCCGACGTTCATCTCTTCGGTGGCGATGGGCGGTTGCGGGCGCGGGTGCGGGGACTCGAGCTCCAGCGCACGAGCCGGGAAGCGCTGAGCGCGGCGGTCGCGACTTCGCTGGATGACTGGCTCTATGAGCGCCGGTGGGAGCCGCTCGCCCTGGAGGGCACCGCCCCCACCTCGCCGGTCGGTGGCAGTGGGCCCTGTCTGATCCTCGCGGATCGCGCGGGGCTCGGGCGCCAGCTCGCGCGAGAGCTCGAGCGGGACGGACGGACCTGTTTCCTCGTGTTCCAGGGCCCGGTGGCTCGCCGGATCGACGAGACGAGCTTCGAGGTGCCGGGAGAGCCTGCGGCGCTCGCCGAGGCGTTGCGTGCGTTGGACCTTCCGGGCTCGCTCTCGGATGCCATCCTGCTGTGGGGGCTCGACGGTCCCGATGCGGAGCGCCTGGAGGAGGAGAATCTGGGCCAGGCCGCGCTGCTGGGGTGTGGCGGCGGCCTGGGGCTCCTGCAGTACTTGATCGGACGTGGTTACTCGAATGCGGTGTGGCTGGTCTCCCGCGGCGCGCAGCCCGTGGCGACGGGGCAGCCGCTCCCGGGGATTGCCCAGTCGCTGCTCTGGGGGATGACGCGGCCCCTCGCCATCGAGGCCTCCGAGCTGGACTGCCGCTGTGTCGATCTCGATCCGCGGGGAGAGGCGAAGACCCAGGTCGACGCGCTCGTGCAGGAGATTCGCCGCCGCTCCAAGGTGGCCGACAACCAGGTGGCCTGGCGTGACGGACGCTACGTCGCCCGGCTGCGCAGGGCCGAGGCGCGCACGCTGGTGGCCTCGCCCGTGGCGCGGACGGAGCTCTTCCGTCCTGATCGGAGCTACCTCGTGGCCGGAGGGCTCGGACGGCTGGGACTGCTGACGGCGGAGCTCCTGGTGCACCGGGGTGCGCGCAACCTCGTCCTGACCGGACGTGGCCCCGTGGGACCGGACGCGGCCGAGCGGCTGGCGCGCTTGCGCGAGCTGGGCGCCCGCGTCGAGTACCGACAGACGGACATCGCGGATTACGGCCAGCTCGCGGAGCTCCTCCGGGAGATCGCGCGGGAGATCGCGCCGCTGGGAGGCGTATTCCACTCGGCTGGCGTTCTCGACGACGGCGTGCTGCGGCAGCAGAGCTGGGAGCGGTTCGAGAAGGTGCTGCGGCCCAAGATGAGGGGTGCCTGGAACCTGCACCTGCTGACGGCGGGGCTCGCCCTCGAGCACTTCGTGCTGTTCTCGTCGGTGGCCTCGCTGGTCGGCTCCGCGGGCCAGGCGAACCACTGCGCGGCGGCGGCCTTCGAGGATGCACTGGCGCACCACCGCCGGGCCCTGGGGCTGCCCGGCTTGAGCATCAACTGGGGCGTGTGGGCGGGAGACGCGGGGGCCCGGGTCGATGTCAGCGAGCAGGCTCGCACCCCGGGGTTCGGGGTCATCCCGAAGCAGCAGGGGGTTCGCGCGCTCGAGGTCCTGCTCACGGCCCGGGTCGCGCAGGCCGGGGTCGCCGCGATCGACTGGGCGGTGTTCGGGAGTGGCCGGCCCGCGCCGTACGACGCGGAGCTGCGGCAGAAGGCCGGCGGACGGACGGTGGCCCGCGCGACGTTCCTGGAGAAGCTCGCGGAGGCGCCGGTCGCTCATCGCCGGAAGCTGCTGATGGACTACCTGCGCGAGCAGGTGGCCTGGATGCGGGGCCTGGGCTCCAGCGAGACGATCGACCCGGAGCAGGGCTTCCACGAGATGGGGATCGATTCCCTGGCGGCGCTGCAGCTCAAGAACCGGCTGCAGACCGGGCTTGGCCTCTCGCTGCCCGCCACGCTCGTCTTCAACTACCCCACGACCGAGAAGCTCGCGGAGCAGCTCGTGAACACGTTCATCCCCCTGGAGTTCGCACGGGAAGAAGCCCCCGGACCGATGGAGGATGTCCCGGCCGAACAAGCCCTCCAAGGCCTGAGCGAAGCCAACCTCGCCCACATGCTCGCCGAGCAGCTTTCGAAGATGAACTAGGACGACGCCATGTCAGGGCAAGGAAACGATACGAGCTACGGCGACTTGATGAAGCGAGCGCTCCTGAAGTTGCAGGAGGCGCAATCGAAGATCGACTCCTACGAGCGGGAGCGGCACGAGGGCATCGCCATCGTCGGCATGGGGTGCCGGTTCCCGGGTGGGGTCTCGGACCCGGCGGGCTACTGGCGCCTGCTCTCCGAGGGCACGGACACCATCACCGGGGTTCCACCCGAGCGCTGGAACGCGGACGGCTTCTACCACCCCGATCCGGATCAACCGGGGAGGATCTATTGCCGGTACGGCAGCTTCCTGCGGGAGATCGACCAGTTCGAGCCGAGGTTCTTCGGGATCTCCCCGCGCGAGGCGGCGCGGATGGATCCCCAGCACCGGCTCTTGCTGGAGGTCGCGTGGGAGGCGATGGAGCGCTCCGGGCGCAGTCCCTCCTCGCTGAGCGGGACACGGACGGGCGTGTTCATCGGCATGATGGGGCAGGACTACACCCAGATCGCCACCCAGTCCCCGGAGCTGATCGACGCCCACACGGGCTCTGGGAACAGCCCGAGCATCGCCTCGGGCCGTCTCTCCTATACCTTTGGCTTCCAGGGCCCCAGCCTCACGCTCGACACGGCGTGCTCCTCGTCGCTCGTCGCGGTCCACCTCGCGATCCGGAGTCTGAGACAGCGTGAGACCGATTTCGCGCTCGCGGGCGGCGTGAACCTGGTGCTCTCTCCGATCGCGACGTTGATCGAGTCGCGGACCCACATGCTCTCGCCTGACGGGCGCTGCAAGACCTTCGACGCCGCGGCCAACGGGATTGGAAGGGGCGAGGGCTGCGGACTGGTCTTCCTGCGACGCCTCTCGGATGCCCTGGCGGACGGCGATCCCATCATCGCGGTGCTCCGAGGCTCGGCCGTCAACCAGGATGGCCGGACCAGTGGGATCACCGTTCCGAACGGGCTCGCCCAGCAGCACGTGATCCAGGATGCGCTCCGGGATGCCCAGGTCGAAGCACGGCAGGTGGGCTATGTCGAGGCGCACGGCACCGGGACGGCGCTCGGCGACCCCATCGAGTTGGAGGCGCTCGCCTCCGTCTACGGTGACAGGGCCAGTCGGAAGCAGCCGCTGGTGGTCGGCTCGGTGAAGACGAACCTGGGCCACCTCGAGGGAGCGGCGGGGATCTCGGGCTTGATCAAGTCGGCCCTGTGTCTGGCGAACGAGGAGATCCCGCCTCACCTCCACTTGCGCAACCCCACGCCCCACGTCGACTGGAGCCGGCTGTTCGTCGAGGTTCCGACCACGCGGCGGAGCTGGCAGGGGGCGGAGCCGCGCTTCGCCGCCGTGAGCTCGTTCGGCTTCTCGGGGACGAATGCGCACATCGTCCTCGAGTCGGCGCCGCGCCCGCGGGAGCTCCCCCAGGGCGTGGAGCGCCCGCTGCACCTGTTGGCGCTCTCGGCCCGGTCGGGTGGGAGCCTGCGCCGGCTGGCGGACTCGATCGCGGAGGAACTGTCCGGGGCGAGCAAGGGAGCGCTCGCGGACGTCTGCCACACGGCGAACCTCGGACGGAGCGCGATGGAGGAGCGCGTGGCCTTCGTGGCGCCGGGCGCCGAGGAGATGGTGGCCGCGCTGCGCGCGTTCGGCCGCGGCGAGCCCGGCACCCCCGAGACTCGCGCCGAGGGACGGAAGGAAGCCGGGGCGCCGCGCATCGCGTTCCTCTTCACCGGCCAGGGAGCCCAGTACGTGGGAATGGGCCGGGAGCTGTTCGAGACGCACCCGGGCTTCCGTCGCGACCTTCTCCGCTATGAAGAGATCCTGAAGCCTCACCTCGAGCGGCCGCTGACCGAGGTGCTCTTCCAGGAGGGCAGCGGTGCCCTGGACGAGACCCGGTACACCCAGCCGGCGCTCGTGGCCCTGGAGCTTGCCCTGGCGGGACTGCTGCGCTCGTGGGGGCTGCGGGCCGATGCGGTCCTGGGCCACAGCGTGGGCGAGTACGCGGCGGCCATCTTCGCCGGAGCCTTGGAGCCCGAGGCGGGCCTGCCGTTGGTCGCCGAGCGCGCCCGGCTGATGCAGGGGCTGCCCGAGCGGGGCGCGATGCGGGCCGTGTTCGCCGAGGAGGCGCGCGTGGTCCGGGCGATCGCCGGCCATCCCCGGGTGAGCCTGGCGGCCATCAACGGGCCGCGCAACATCGTGATCTCCGGAGAGGAGGCCTCGGTCGAGGCCATCGCCCAGGAGCTGGCCGCCGAGGGAATCGAGAGCCGACGCCTGAAGGTCTCGCACGCGTTCCACTCGCCGCTGATGCAGCCGATGGTGGCGGAGTTCGAGCGCGCGGCCAGCCGCGTGCGGTTCCAGACGCCTCGGGTCGCGTTGATCTCCAACCTCGATGGCGCGGAGGGGGGTGAAGCCCTCACTCAGCCCGGCTACTGGGCCCGTCACGTCCTCCAGCCCGTTCGCTTCGCCGACGGGATCCAGGCGCTCGTCCGCCGAGGCGTGCGCGTCTTCCTCGAGATCGGCCCGAAGCCGTCCTTGTTGAACCTCGCGCGGGATGTCGTGGCCTCGGGGGAGGCGCTGTGGCTGGAGACGCTGCACGCGCGCCGCTCGGACTGGGCGGGCCTGCTCCGCTCCCTCTCCGAGCTCCACGTGCGCGGCGCGGGGGTGGACTGGGCGCGCTTCGATGCCGGCTACGGTCGCGTGCGGGTCGCCCTGCCGACCTACCCGTTCGAGCGCCAGCGGTACTGGCTGGATGCCCCCGCGCCCTGGTCCCGCCAGGGCAGACGCTCCGCGCTCCACCCCTTGCTGGGTGCCCGGTGGGACTCCGCGGCGCTGAGGGAGGGGACCACGGTCTTCTCCAGCGAGCTCACGGCGGGAGCCTTGCCCTTCCTGACCGATCACCGCGTCTACGGCAAGGCGGTGGTTCCCGCCGCGGCGCTCGTGGAGATGGTGGCCTCGGCGGCGGCGCAGCAGCTCGGCACGGACGCCCTGACGTTGGAGGAGCTCTCGATCCACCAGCCCCTGGTCCTGCCCGAGGCGCAGGCGCGGGTTGTCCAGACCCTCCTGGAGAGCCAGGGGGAGGCGGGCTTCACGTGCAAGGTGGTGAGCAAGGGGGACGAGCGCTCGGAGGAGGGAGCTGGCGCGCGCGCCCCTTGGATCACCCACCTGACCTGCCGTGTCTCGGCGCTGAGCGCGCTCCCACCCTCGGCCGAGCGGGAGGCGTGGCGCCAGAGCTGCCCCACACCCGTCTCCATCGAGGAGCTCACCGCGGCGATCGGCCAGCGGGGACTGGACTACGGGCCCTCGCTGCAAGTGCTGTCGTCGCTCCACCGGGGACCAGGCGCCGCGCTCTCGTTCAGCCAGGTGGAGGAGCGGAGCGGGAGCTACCGCGTCCATCCGGCCTTGTTCGACGCGTGTCTGCGGACAGGGGCCGCGATCACGCCGCTGTCGCCAGGCGATGCGCTGCACCTGCCGGTCGGCCTCCAAAGGCTCGAGCTCTACCGGCCGCTGCCGGAGCGGATCTGGACCCATGCCCGGCAGCGTGTCGTGGAGGGCTCGGTGGGGCACCCCGTCACCGACATGACCCTGTGTGCCGAGGACGGCACGGTGGTCGCCGCGCTCACGGGGCTCTCCGTGCGCAAGGCCGAGAGGGAAGTGTTGCTGCGCGGCCTCGACAGCGACTTCATGGATTGGCTGTACCAGCTCACCTGGACCCCGCACGCGGCCACGGAGGAGTCCCGCCCCGCCAGCCAGAGCTGGGTGCTCTTCGCCGATGAGGGGGGCTTCGGCGCCGAGCTCATGGAGGTGCTCACGCAGCGTGGGGATCGCTGCACCCTGGTGCGCAGGGGGCACGAGTTCAGCAGTGGCCCGGACGGAGTTCGTCTCGATCCCGGCTCCGCTGCCCACTTCAGTCAGTTGCTGTCGGCCTGGGAGGGCGAGCCCCCCACCGGACTCCTCTACCTGTGGGGGCTCGATGAGGACCTGGATACCGGGTTCTCGCTGGCCGGGCTCGAGGCCGCGCAGATCCCAGGTTGCCTGGGCGCGCTGCACCTGACGCAGGCCCTGGGGCGGACCTCGTGGGCCACGATGCCCCGGCTCGTCATCGTCACACGGGGGACCCAGCGCCTGCCCTCCGACGTACGGGCTCCGCGCATCGCCCAGGCCCCGCTGTGGGGCTTCGGCCAGGCCGTGGCCACCGAGCTGCCGGAGCTGCGGTGCCTTCGCGTCGATCTGGCGGGGGAGCCGCGTCGCGAGGAACTCGGAGCGTTCGTGCGCGCTCTCTTCCTCCCGGAGGGAGAGACCCAGGTGGCCGTGCGCGGCGGGGCCCTGTACACCGCGCGGCTCGGGCGCGCCCGGCTTCGCGCGAGCCCGGAGAAGAAGTCGGCCATCTCCGCGGAGGCTTCCTATCTCATCGCGGGTGGTCTGGGTGGGCTCGGGCTCCGTCTCGCCGTGTGGCTGGCGGACCGGGGGGCCCGTCACCTCGTCCTGCTGGGGCGACGGGGTCCTTCACCAGAGGTCCAGGGGCAGCTCGAGGCGCTGGAGGCGCGGGGGGTGCGCGTCCAGGTCGCTCTCGTGGATCTCTCCTCGCGCGAGGAAGTGGCGGAGGTCCTGAACGGGATGCGAAGTACGCCGCCCCTGCGTGGCATCTTCCACTCCGCGGGGGTGCTCCGCGACGGCACCATTGGCAACCAGACGGCCGAGCACTTCCGCGAGGTCATGGCCTCCAAGGTCCAGGGCGCATGGAATCTGCACGAGCTCAGCGCTGGGCTGGAGCTGGACTTCTTCGTCTGCTTCTCCTCGGTCGCCTCGCTCATCGGCACTCCAGGCCAGTCCAACTACGTCGCCGCGAATGCCTTCCTCGACGCGCTGGCCCACCTGCGGCACGCTCAGGGCAAGCCCGCGACGACGATCAACTGGGGCTCCTGGGCCGAGGCTGGAATGGCCGCGCGGCTCGTCCAGGCGGACACGGGGCGCCCGGGTGCCCTGGGCTTTGGATTCATCCCGGTGGCGCAGGGGCTGAGCATCCTCGAGCGGCTTCTGGGCGGGGCGAGCCCCCAGCTCGGCGTCTTCCCCGTGGACTGGACCCTCCTGACGCAGCAGTTGCCGGGATTGGCGAGCCAGGCGCTCATCCAGGCCTTCGTCGGTGGGGTGCCACTCCGGGAGCAGCCTTCGGCCTTCCGCCAGCAGTTGGACGCGGCCCTGCCGAACCGGCGGATGGAGCTGCTGCGCCAGCATGTGGAGCGGCTGGTCGCCACGACCCTGGGCCTGGCGGAGTCGGAGAAGATCGCGGGCGGTGAGCGTTTGTTCGAGCTGGGTGTCGACTCGCTGCTGGCGGTCGAGCTCAGGAACCGGCTCATGAGCAGCCTCGGCAGGAACCTCCGTTCGACCCTCGTCTTCGACTTTCCCACGGTGAACGGGCTCGTCGCGCACCTGGCCGGAGAGCTGGGAATGGGCGTGGATGCTCAGAAGCCGGAGGAGGCCCCGCGGCAGGCGCAGGAGGCGCTCGCCGCCGAGATCCAGGGTTTGTCGGAGCAGGAATTGACCTCACTCATCGACCAGGAGCTGGAGAGCGCGCTCTCCAGCTGAGGACGTGATGGCGAAACTATCCACACGCATTTCAGAGCTACCCCCCGTGAAGCTTGCCTATCTGGCGAGCCAGCTTCGCTCCAAGAAGGAACTCCTGGCCGCGGAGCCGATCGCGGTGGTCGGGATGTCCTGCCGGTTTCCGGGAGGAGGGGGGCTGCCCGAGACCTTCTGGGAGTTGCTCAAGGAGGGGAAGGACGCGACCCGGGAGGTCCCTCCGGATCGCTGGGACATCGACGCGTTCTACGATCCCACCCCGGGCGTCCCGGGCAAGATGTACACGCGCCGTGGCGCCTTCATCGAAGACGTCGACCTGTTCGAGCCCGGCTTCTTCGGGATCCCACCGCGTGACGCGAAGGACATGGATCCGCAGCAGCGCCTGCTGCTCGAGGGGTGCTGGCAGGCCCTGGAGCGAGCGGGCCTTCCTCCCGCGGAGCTCGTCGGGAGCCGGACCGGCATCTTCGTGGGGATGATGCACAACGACTACAACCTGCTCGGCATCACCGTGGGCGTGGACATGCAGTCGGCCTCCCTGAACTACCCCTCCATGGCGGCGGGGCGGCTCGCGCACACGCTGGGCTTCCAGGGTCCCGCGCTCACGGTGGACACCGCCTGCTCATCCTCCGCGGTCGCCATCCATCTCGCCTGCCAGAGCCTGCGCAACGACGAGAGTGAGCTGGCGCTCGCGTGCGGCGTCAACCTGAGCCTCTCGCCCGTCACCATGATGTCCGAGTGCCAGAACCGCATGCTGGCGGTCGATGGGCGGTGCAAGACCTTCGATGCGTCCGCGGATGGCTTCGCGCGCGGCGAGGGTTGTGGCGTCGTCGTGCTCAAGCGCCTGTCGGACGCGCTGGCCAAGGGGGATTCGATCCTGGGTCTCATCCGGGGCTCGGCGATCACCCACGATGGTCGGAGCAGCGGGCTGATGGTGCCGAACGGACGCTCGCAGGAGCGCGTCATCCGGATGGCGATGGAGGGCTGTGGCGTGGAGCCCGGCCAGGTGGGTTACGTCGAGGCGCACGGGACGGGGACCTCTCTGGGGGACCCGATCGAGATGGAGGCGCTGCGCGCGGTCTTCGGACGCAAGTCCGAGAGAAAAGAGCCGCTCTTCGTGGGCTCGGTGAAGACGAACATCGGGCACCTGGAGGCCGCCGCTGGGATCGCGGGGCTGATCAAGGTGCTCCTGGCGATGCAGAACGAGGTCATCCCGGCGCACCTCCACTTCGTGCGGCCCAACCCGAACATCCGCTGGGACGATCTGCCGGTGACCATCCCGACGGCCGCGCAGCCATGGCCCCGGGGGCAGCGGCGCCGGATCGCGGGGCTCAGCAGCTTCGGCTTCAGCGGCACCAACGTCCACGTGGTGCTGGAGGAGGCCCCTCTTCTGACCCGGACGCCGGTGGAGAAGGAGCGTCCTGTCCATGTCCTGACGATGTCGGCCAAGACGGAGGCCTCCCTCGACGCGTTGGTGGAAGAGCACGAGCGTGCCCTGCCGGACGACGTGGCGCTGGGGGACTGGTGCTACACGGCCAATGTGGGCCGCTCCCACTTCGAGCACCGCGCGGCCGTGTCGGGAGCCACCGCCGCCGAGCTGCGGGCGGGCCTGGCGCGGCTGCGTGCCGAGAAGATCCGCCCCAAGCGCGAGGCACGGCGGGGGACGGAGAGCCCGAGGCCGGTCTTCCTGTTCACGGGGCAGGGCTCGCTCCATCCGGGCGTGGGCCGGGAGCTGTACGAGACCCAGCCGGTGTTCCGCACGGCGCTGCAGCGATGCTCGAAAGTGCTCGAGGGGCTGCTCGAGCACCGGCTCGAGGCCATCCTCTTCGGTGAGGCGTCCGCCACCCTCCTGGAAGACTCGTGCCATGCCCAGCCCGCGCTCGTGGCGCTCGAGTACGCGCTCTCGGAGCTGTGGGCCTCGTGGGGCGTCGTTCCGGAAGTGCTGATCGGACACAGCCTGGGTGAGTACACGGCGGCCGTCGTCGCGGGCGTCTTCAGCATCGAGGAGGCGCTGCGGTTGGTCGTGGAGCGCGCGCGGCTCGTGAGTCAGGCTCCGGGGGAGGGCGCGATGCTGGCGATCGCCGCCGATCTGGAGACCGTGACCCAGGCCATCGCGCCCTACGCCGGGAGCGTCTCCTTCGCGGCGATCAACGGCCCGGAGGACATGGTCATCTCTGGAGACAAGTCCGCCGTCCTGAAGGTGGCGGAGGAGTTCGAGCGGCGGGGGATCCACCGCAAGCTCCTGCGTATCTCCCAGGGTTACCATTCTCCGCACATGGAGCCGGTGCTCGGCTCACTGGCCGAGGCGTTCCGCGGGGTGGAGTTCTCGGCGCCGCGCATCCCGCTGGTGTCCACCCTGGAGGGCCGGTTCGTGGTCGACGAGATCACCCGGCCCGAATACTGGTGCCGTCACCTCCGGCAGCCCGTCCTCTTCGCCAAGGGGCTGTCTCTCCTGCGCGAGCAGGGACACCGGATGTTCCTCGAGGTGGGTCCGGCTCCGGTCCTGGCGGGAATCGGGCGCCGGGTCTTCCCGGAGGCGGACGAGCTGAGCTGGAACCCGAGCCTGCGCCCCGCGGAGGGAGAGACGGCGCAGATGCTCTCCAGCCTGAGGGAGCTGTATGTGCGCGGCTGCGAGATCGACTGGGCCGCTTTCGATGTGCCCTTCGAGCGTCGGCCGCTCATCCTGCCGACATATCCCTTCCAGCGAGAGCGTTACTGGATCAATGTCGGGGACGGGGGCTCCGGGCAGTACGGGAAGTACATGGTGGAGCGTGAGTCCTCTGGCGGCAACGTGCATCCGCTGTTGGGCGCCCCCCTGGCGCTCGCCGGAGCGAAGGAGGCACGGTTCGCGGCCCACCTGAGCGCTCGCGAGCCCGCCTTCATCGGAGAGCACCGCGTGCTCGGGGCGACGTTGCTCCCGGCCGCCTGCTACGTCGAGATGGCGCTCAGCGCCGCGCACCATGCGGATCCGCGAGAGCGGCCGATCGAGCTGAAAGCGATCGAGCTGGAGCGGCCGCTGGTGTTCAAGGAGGCCGTGAAGAGTGACGTCCAGACGGTACTGACACCGGAAGAGGGGAGCACTCGCTTCGAGATCTACAGCCAGGGAACCGGCGCGGATCGGAGCTGGGTCCGCCTCGCCCACGGTCGGGTCGCGGAGGGCCTCGAGCGAGGGGCGCGTGTCGAGCTCGCGAAGGAGCTGTTCCCGCGGTTCTCGCCACCGCGCCCGGCCGCGTCGTTCTACGAGATGATGGAGCGCGGTGGGCTCGAGTACGGCCCGTCGTTCCAGGGCATCGACGAGCTGAGGTTCGAGAAGAACGGCTGCCTCGCGCATGTCCGGCTACCCGACAGCCACATCCTGGGAGTGGGGAATTACTGGCTGCATCCCCTGATCCTCGATGCCTGCTTCCAGGCGGTCGCGGCCGTGTTCATGGAGGGGGTTCAGGCCCAGGGGGAAAACCGGCAACGGATTCCAGTCGGGATCGAGCGGCTGCGCTGGTTCAAGAAGCCCGGTAGCAGCGTCTGGGTGCACGTCCGGGGCGACGAGCGTTCCCTGGCTTCCTCCGAGGTGCTGAGCACCGACCTGCGGATCTTCGACGAGGACGGAGAGCCCATCGCCGAGGTGGAGGGCCTGCTGCTGAAGCAGTTCGACCGGAGCGCGGTCATGGCCTCGCTCTCGGACTCATGGCGGGAGTCCCTCTTCGAGCTGGTGTGGCGTGAGCAGCGCGCTCCCTGGGCGCGCGAGCAGATCCCGACCCGGCCCGGTCGCTGGTTGCTGCTGGCGGACTCGGGCGGCGTCGCGACGCAGTTGAAGGAGCGGGTGCTGCAACACTCCGGGACCTGCGTGACGGTGACCCAGGGAGCGGGCTACGAGCGCATCGACCCGAGCCACTACCGTCTCGATCCGACCGATGCGGCGAGCTTCGACAGGCTGCTGCGGGAGGTCTCCGAGGGAGGCGCGGCGCCGACGGTCGTTGCCTGCTTGTGGGGACTCGACGAGCGCGGGGCGACGGAGCTCTCCGCCGAGGGACTGGCGGACGCCACCGCGCGCGGCACGGCGGGAGTGCTCCACCTCACCCAGGCCATGGCTCGCGCCACCTGGGCTCAGCGGCCCGTGCTGTGGCTGGCAACGCGTGGGGCCGTCGCGGCTGCTCCGGCGGATGCCGTGGAGGGCCTCGCCCAGGTGCCGATCTGGGGACTCGGCCGCGCCGCCGCGATCGAGCATCCGGAGTTTGGCTGCCGGCTGGTGGACCTGGACACCCATGAGGATGCGCCCGCGAGGCTGTTCCAACTCATCGTCGAGCCTCCCGAGGAGAACATGATGGCCCTGCGCGGTGGCCAGCTCCTGGGAGCCCGGCTCGCGCGGCCTGGCAAGATCTCGAGCCGGGCCACACCGGTGCGGATCCTGGCGGACGGGACGTATCTCATCACGGGCGGCATGGGTGCCCTCGGGCTGGCCACCGCGCAGTGGCTGGTGAGGTCTGGGGCCCGTCATCTGGTCCTGACCGGCCGTGGGGAGCCGGGGGATGAGGCGAAGGCCACGATCTCCGCGCTGACGGCGAGTGGCTGTCAGGTCACCGTGGCCCGGGCCGACATCTCGCGTCCGGAGGACGTCCAGTGCCTCGTGGAGGAGATCTCCGCTCGCGGACCCCGGCTGCGGGGAATCTTCCACTCGGCGGGCGTGCTGGATGACGGGGTGATGTTGCTCCAGGATCGGGAGCGCTTCTCGCGTGTGTTCGCGCCGAAGGCGCTGGGCGCGTGGAACCTGCACCTCGCCACGGCCCAGCTCCCGCTCGATCTCTTCGTGATGTACTCATCCGCGGCGTCACTCATTGGCGTGGCGGGGCAGGCCAACTATGTGGCGGCCAACGGCTTCCTCGATGCGCTGGCGCATCACCGGAGCAGGCGAGGGCTGCCGGCGCTCAGCATCAACTGGGGGCGGTGGGCAGGGGCGGGAATGGCGTCGAAGACGTCATCCAGGGGGGGCATTTCGGCCTCGGACGCCTCCAGCATCCCTCCCCAGCAGGCGCTGCGGATCCTCGAGGAGCTCCTGGCGCGGGAGGTCACCCAGATGGGCGTGGTGCCCTTCAATGTCTCCGCCACGGAGGCAACCGCCTCGCCGGGCCACGGCCCCTTGTTCTCCGGGCTCATGCCCGAGCAGCCCCGCTCCGTTGGCGCCTCGCGAATGCATGAGCTGCTGGATGAGCTCAAGCGGGCGGACAGCACGCGTCGGCGTGTGCTGCTGGCGCGCTATGTCCAGGGTCGGCTGGCGCCCCTGCTGGGGTTCGCTCCGGAGCATGAAGTGCTGCGGAAGGAGATTTCACTCAACGAGATGGGGCTCGACTCGCTGCGCGCGGTCGAGCTGAAGAACCGCATCGGGCGCGAGCTGGGCGTGGAGCTGCCCATGGCCCGCTTCATCGATGGAACCTCCCTCGACGGAATCGTGGAGGCGCTCCACACGCAGCTCGAACTCGACGCGCTGCTCGCTCGTGCCCCTGCCGCGTCCGACGAACTCGAGGAGCTGACGCTATGAGTCTGGGGGAGTTGCTCGTCGAGCTGAATCGACGAGGCCTCGAAGTCTGGGCGGAAGGCGAGTCCCTGCGGCTTCGGGGCCCGAAGGGTGCCGCCGATGAGGGGCTGCGGAGGGCGCTGGCCGAGCACAAGAGCGGGCTCCTCGAGCTGCTGCATGCGCGCGATCGGCGGAAGTCGACGGTCGCCATCACCCCGGTCCCGCGTGGTGGGCCCGCGCCTCTCTCCTATGGGCAACAGCGGCTGTGGTTCCTTGACCGCCTGGAGCCCGGAAGCTCCGCCTACAACCTGGTGATGCCGCTGCGAGTCGACGGCCACCTCGATGCGAGGCTCTTGGAGCGCTGCTTCATCGAGATCATCCGCCGCCACGAGATCCTCCGCACGCGTTACGCCGAGCAGGAGGGGGTGCCCGTCCAGATCGTCGATCCCGAGCCGCGGATCGAGTTCCGCGTGCTCGACGAGAGAGAGGTGCTCGCCGTCGAGCCGCGAGGGATGGAGGTCTTCCTCCAGCGAGAGGGCGAGCGGCCTTTCGATCTCTCCAGGGGCCCGGTGGTTCGACTCCTGGTGATCGATCGGGGGCCCGAGGGTCAGTTCATCCAGGTCTGCATGCACCACATCGCGGCGGACGAGTGGGCGCGAGGGATCCTCGTTCGGGAGCTCATGACGCTCTACGCCGCCTTCGGCGGTGGGCAGCCGTCCCCGCTGCCGCCCCTGGAGATCCAGTACTCCGACTTCGCCATCTGGCAGCGGGACTTCCTGAAGGGCGAGGGCCGCCGGAAGCTCGTGGACTACTGGCGGAAGAAGCTCGCCGGGTTGCCTCCGCTGCTCGAGCTCCCCGCGGATCGCGCGCGCCCCCGGGTGCAGACCTACGCGGGGGGAGAGGTCCCCTTCGAGCTCGCGCCTCGGCTCACGGAGCTCTTGAAGGCCTCGAGCCATGCCGCCAACGCCACGCCCTTCATGGGCATGCTGGCCGCGTTCTTCGCGCTCCTGCATCGGCTCACGGGACGGGATGACCTGGCCCTGGGGGCCAACTCCATCAACCGGAGCCGGAATGAGCTCGAGCCCCTGGTGGGCTTCTTCGTGGACAACCTGGTGATGCGGGTGGACTGCGGAGGCGGCCTCGGCTTCTCGACGCTGGTGGAGCGCGTCCGCGAGGTGGTGCTCGAGGCCTTCGAGCATCAGGACCTGCCCTTCGATCTCCTCGTCGAGGAGCTGAAGCCACCGAGAAACCCCGGCTACAACCCGTTGTTCCAGACCGTGTTCTCCTGGGTCCGGGTGCCGGGTGGATATCCGGAGCAGGGCGGGGTGAAGCTCCAGCCGCTGGAGTTCGAGACCACCACCTCCCGCTTCGATCTCAACCTCTTCGTGGAAGATCATGGGGACCGGCTCACGGGACGGTTCGTGTTCAACCGCGATCTCTTCGATCGGGGAACCATCGAACACTACGTGGAGTGCTTCCAGACGCTCCTCGAGGGGCTCCTGCGCGAACCCGAGCGGCCGATCGCCGGGCTTCCGCTGCTCTCCGCGGCCAGCCGCGAGCGCGTGCTGCGGCAGTGGAACGACACCCGGAAGGACTACCCTGGCAGCCAGTGTCTGCACGAGTTGATCGAGGCCCAGGCCCTGCGGTCACCCGATGCATGCGCCGTCGTCGTGGATGACTGGGAGCTCACCCATGGCGAGCTCGATCAACACAGTGATCGGCTCGCGGTGTACCTGCAGGAGCTGGGGATCGGGCCCGAGGTGGTCGTCGGCATCTACCTGGAGCGCTCACCGGAGCTGATCGTGAGCTTGCTGGCGGTGCTCAAGGCCGGCGGCGCGTTCCTCGCGCTCGATCCTGGCGAGCCCTCCGATCGGCTCCGGCGCATCCTCGGCGATGCGAGGCCTCGGGTGGTGCTCTCCTCGGGCGAGCTCTCGGGACGGCTCTCGGCGCTGGGGAGCTTCACGGTCATCCCGGTGGACGAGGCGCTCCCGGAATCCACCGGGAAGCAGCTCCGCCGCGAGGTGGGCCCCGATCATCTCGCGTACATCCTCTACACCTCGGGCTCGACGGGGCAGCCGAAGGGCACGGAGATCACCCACCGGAGCATCGTCAACTACCTGAAGTGGTGCGTCGATGCCTACAAGCTCCAGGAGGGCACGGGAAGCCCGGTGCTCGGCTCCGTCAGCTTCGATGGCACCCTGACGAGCCTCTTCGCCCCGTTGCTCGCGGGACGCGCCCTGTTCCTGCTTCCGCGCGGCAAGGAACTCGAGCTGTTGACCTCGGAGGACTATCCCGAGGGGGGATTCAGCTTCATCAAGATGACGCCCTCCCACCTCAGGGCTTTCGATGGCCTCGGCCGTGCCCAGAGGGTACTCGAGCGGGCGCACGCGGCCGTGCTCGGTGGCGAGGGCCTGCACGGAGTGGACCTGACCACCTGGCGGCGGCAGCGCATCGCCACCCGCATCATCAACGAATACGGTCCGACCGAGGCGGCCGTGGCTTGTTGCATCGAGGAGCTGCTCCCGGGTGACGGGCCGCTCCCGGAGCGGATTCCCATCGGCCGGCCGATCGCCAACACGCAGCTCTACATCCTGGACCGGAATCGACAGCCGGTACCCATCGGCGTGCCCGGCGAGCTCCACATCGGCGGGGTCGGACTGGCCCGAGGCTATCTGGGACGTCCGGAGCTGACGGCCGAGCGGTTCATCCCCAACCCCTTCGAGCTGGAGACCCCCGGCTCCGGGAGCGCCCGGCTCTACCGTACGGGGGATCTCGCCCGTCATCTCCCGGACGGCCGGATCGAGTACCTGGGCCGGCTGGATGATCAGCTCAAGATCCGCGGTCATCGGGTGGAACCGGGGGAGATCGAGTCGGCCCTCGGGCGGCACCCCCAGGTGGTTCAGGCCGCCGTGGTGTTGCAGCGCGCGCCGGGCCGAGAGCCGCGCCTGGTGGCCTACGTCGAGCCGCGCACGTGGGGCGCCCAGGCGGAGGGCGCGCTGAAGGAGGCGCTCCGGAAGTCCCTCCACGGGGTGATCCCCGAGTACATGATCCCGGCGGCCTTCGTGATCCTCGAGGCACTGCCGCTCACGCCCAGCGGGAAGATCGACCGCAAGGCCCTGCCACCACTGCCCGAACGAGAGCATGAGGCCAGTGCCCTGGTGCGGTCGGTGGGCAGCAGCGAGACGGAGCGTCAGCTCCAGGCCCTCTTCGGCGAGTTGTTGGGGCTCGGCACCGTGGCGCCCAACGCGAGCTTCTTCGAGCTGGGAGGACACTCGCTGCTCGCCGTCACCCTCATCGCGCGCATCCGGTCCCGTCTGGGCGTCGAGGTTCCTCTCAACGAGGTCTTCGAGCGTCCCACGGTCGAGGAGCTGGCCCGCTGGATGGACGCGCACTCGGGAGCCCAGTCCGCGTTGGCCCTGCGGCTACCCAACTGCGTGGTGGCGTTGAAGCCCCTGGGAAACAAGCCACCGCTGTTCTTCGCTCCGCCCTCCGCCGGCAGCCCGGCCGTCTACGTCTCCCTGGCGCGCTACTTGAGTCCGGAGCAGCCCGTCTTCGGCTTCCAGATGCCGGGCGTCATGGACGACCTGCGGCCCCCGGAGACGATCGAGGAGACGGCCGCGCTCTACGTGGACGCCATGCGGCAGATCCAGCCACACGGACCGTACCGGCTCGCGGGGTGGTCGTTCGGCGGCATCATCGTGTGTGAGATGGCGCGGCAGCTCGAGGCGATGGGAGAGCAGGTCGCGCTGCTTGGGCTGATCGATGGCGCGGCGCTCGACCGGCAGGCCGCTCGGGACAATGGGGAGAACGGGGAGGGGTTCTTCGCCAGCTCACAGATGGTGAAGGTGCTGACGGAGGCCCCGCTGCCACGTGACTATGAAAACGTGAGGCTCGTGGGGGAGTGGATGGGCATCAGCCTGCCCGAGTCTCTCGGGGAGCTGTTCCGCAGGGACACGGACGGCCAGCGCACCTACCTCTGGAGGTTCCTGCGGGACGCGGCGCGGACCGCCCGGAACTTCATTGTGACCATGCAGGCCGAGCGCCTCTACACGTTCTCCTCGTACGGAGGTCCCGCCACGCTCTTCCGCGCGGGCCCTCCGGCGATTGGGGTGGACACGCTCGTCGAGAGTGTGCGCAGGTTCGCCCGGGCGGGTGTGGAAGTGATTTCGGTACCGGGCAATCACATGACTCTCGTCATGGATGAGAGAAATGTCATGACGCTTGCACTCCGATTGCAAGAATGTCTGGATAAGGTTCTGGCCGCGGCCTCGAGCCATGGAGCCCCTCGGGCAGAGATGTCGGCGAAGGGTCTGAACGAGCAGCACTCAAGGGAGGTGGTGTGATGCCGTATCGAATTCTGTCGATGGATGGTTCATCCATATCTGGCGGAGAGGGTTATGTGACCGCGGGCCTGCTGAGGGCGCTCCGGCAGATGCTCGATTCCAGGGGAAACAAGCAACCGCTGCTGAATTCCGTGGATCTGTTCGCGGGCTCATCGGCGGGTGCCTTCAACGCGGCGTTCCTGGCCGCCGAGGCGGATCCGGATGCCGCCCTCGCCAAGATCATCGACTTCTGGGGCCAGGTCGTCTCCATGAACAAGAAGGGAGTGTCCCCCGGGCGCTTCCTGAAGGCGTTGGCGGGTGGCAGCGCGCTCCTCGACTCGAGCTACATGCGCGACTTCTTTTGCGAATACTTCGGCTCGACGCTGAGGCTCGGGGACCTCAAGCACAAGGTGGCGATCGCGTCCTACCAGCTCGATGGAAAGCGCAAGGGGATGCGGACCTGGAAGGCCAAGATCTTCCACAACACCAGCCCTGAAAATGACGCGGACCTGGACGAACTGGTGGTGGATGTCTTGATGCGGAGCGGCTCGCCGCCACTCTCCTATCCCATCTACCAGGGGCTCAAGCAGAAGGGGAGCGGCTACGTGGACGGAGGATTGTTCGCCAACAATCCGTCGCTCGTGGGACTGGCCCAGGGCATCAGCATCCTGGGCCGCAAGAACAAGAACGATGTGGTGGAGACGCTGGAGACCGAGCAGCCGGATATGACGGACATCCTGCTGTTCTCGGTGGGCAATGGGCAGATGCCCACGTATCTGGCACCGGAGTTCCATGGCGGCGTCGCCAACTGGGGCTTCGCCAAGTGGCTCCTGGACGTCCACAACCCCTTGATCCTGATCAAGATGCTGCTCGAGGCGGGCGCGGAGGCCGTGCACTACCAGTGCCGCATGATCCTCCGGAAGGAATACATCCGGCTGAACCCCGCCGTCGAAAAGCGCCTCTCCGCGACCGATCTCAAGCAGGTGGAGGCGGTCCTCCAGATGCTGCTGGCCTCGCAGTCCACCATGGATCATCTCGAGCGAGCGCGGAAGTGGGTGTCGAAGTCGGGCTGGCTGGGTGACACCACTCCCAGTCCGTCGCCCGCGGGGGCCTAGCGCACGTGGGAAACCCCGCACGAATCGAACCAGGAAAGGTGGACTGAAGTGGCCAGGCTCATTCTTGTCACGGGAAGTGGTGGCGCCGGGAAGACAGTCGTGGCGTCCGCGACCGGCCTGGCGGCGTCGCGCCGGGGCGTGCGCACGGGGATTGTCTCGTTTGGCTTGTCCCAGGGCCTGGTCAGCACCTTTGGCCTCGAGGAGCCGCTGTTCCCGTCCGCCAGGGGACAGCCAGTCCGCATCAACGAGCACCTGGACATCCAGGAGCTCGATGTCCAGGAAGAGCTGCGGCGCGGCTGGAGTCACGGACGCGGCTCCCTGGCCGCGCTCCTGGGAGAGGGGCTGGAGAACGTGAGCGCGGAGGAAGTGGCGATCACTCCTGGTCTGGAAGAGCTCGTCACCCTCCTGCGGCTGAGCGAGCTCCTCCGGGAGCAGCGGTACGAGCTGCTCATCGTGGACTGTCCGTCCACGACGGGGGCGCTGCGCCTGGTCAGCAGCGCGTCGGCTCTGGGTTGGTATGCCCGGAGGCCGTCATCTCCGGCGCGGAAGGCCCGAAGTGGGATGCTGACGGCCAGAAGCTGCCGCGAGCCAGGGGCGCTCCAGGAGGCGCGAGACAGGCTGGCGGCTGTGGACGAGCTGCTGCGTGACCCGGCCGTGACGACCCTGCGGCTAGTGGCCACCTCCGGAAAGGTATCCGTTCAGGAGACCCAGCGGGCGTATACCTACTTCAGCCTCTATGGTGTCACCACCGACTGCGTCGTCATCAATCGCCTCGCGCCAGGAGGGGAGGGCGCGCAGCAGCCTCACGTCGAGAAGCTCCAGCGCGTCTTCGCTCCGCTTCCGGTGCTGAAGACCACACTCCACTCCAGCGAGGTGGTGGGCGAGGGCCCGCTCGAGGCCTTCATGGAGCAGCTCTACCAGGGGGAGGATCCGGTGCTGCCCATGGTCTCGCAGCCCCCCCTCGGGTTCAGCAAGGAAGGGGTGGATGCGTACCGGCTGGAGCTCAAGCTCCCCTTCACGACCAAGGACGACATCGACATCTCCCGGCGCGAGGAAGAGCTCGTCGTGCGGGTGGGGGCCGTCCGGCGCAACATCCTGCTTCCCAGAATGATGGCGCTCCTGCCCACGGCAGGCGCTCGTATGGAAGGTGATAGACTCATCATGAGTTTCCGGAAAGAGAGAGGTGGCTGATGTCTTCGCAGAACAAGGGTCATTCGAGTGGGATGTTCCGGACCGCGCCCGAGAATGGGGCGCAGGTCGCCGATTTCGCCGAGGCCGTCATCCCGGGCGGCAGAGGCTTCGTCCAGCAGCTCTTCCGCGCGAGGAAGGACCTCCTCAAGGGCGTCTCGCATTTGATCGATGCCCAGATCAATGAGCTGGAGCACATCGACGCGGCGATCCAGGACGAGTCGCGGCGGAGTCCCCCCGCTTCCGCCTCCGGTCCTGCTCCCGCGGCGCACATGGGGACGCACAAGCATCGCTCCTACATGCGCGTGATGTCGCTTGGGGAGATCGTGGACAAGACCAAGGAGGTGCTCTACGCGAAGTGCACGGGAGCCAGGCCGCCCGTCATGTCGGAGCCTCCCAAGCCGAGCACGGCGGCAGCTCCGCCAGCGGCGCCGCCAGCGAACGAAGGCAATCCTGGCGAAGCCGCCAAGCCTCCGGAGAAGATCATCATCACTTCCACGACTTGATTCGCGTCATTCGTGCCGTGAGCCAACGGAGTTCCCTCGCCCCGGTGGTGAGGGCTCCGAGCCGCGAGGACGATGGACGGGCGCGCCAACCTGGCGCACTGCTCCTGCCGCGGCATCAACGGCTCGGGCATGGCGCATCGATAAGACGGCCGCACAGCTCGGCACCGTGGACGGGTCTCGTCCCGGCAGCGTACCCACGGTGAGCCCAGGGCTCGCGCAGGCTGTTGTCTCACCCTACTAGTGGAGAAGAGATGTCCAACGGTCAGACTCCCCCCTCGCTGGACGAAATGACGCCCTTGCAGCGCGCGGCCCTGGCGATCAAGACGCTCCGCGCGCGTGTCGACGGGCTGGAGCGAGCGCGCTCGGAGCCGATCGCCATCATCGGCATGGGCTGCCGGTTCCCCGGCGGCGCCGACGACCCACGGTCGTACTGGCAGCTGCTGCGCGCCGGGGTCGATGCGGTGGGCAAGGTCCCCGCGGACCGCTGGGACGCGGATGCGTACTACGCGCAGGATCCCGACGCCGACTGGAAGATGAGCGTGCGCGAGGGAGGTTTCCTCTCGCAGCCCATCGCCGCCTTCGACTCTGAGTTCTTCGGGCTCTCGCCGCGCGAGGCGAACTACGTCGATCCCCAGCAGCGCTTGATGCTCGAGGTCGCCTGGGAGGCCCTGGAGGATGCCGGGATTGCCCCCAGCTCGCTCGCTGGGAGCGACACCGGCGTGTACGTGGGCTTTCTGAGCAGTGACTACGGGCGCGTTCCCTTCAACGCGGTCCAGACCCGGGATCTGCCGTACATGGGGACCGGGAACGAGCTGAGCTTCTCGGCGGGACGCGTCTCCTATGTCCTGGGCCTGCAAGGCCCCTCCATGGTCGTCGCGACGGCGTGCTCCTCGGCGCTCGTGTCGGCCCACCTCGCGTGCCAGGCCCTGCGCCAGGGGGAGTGCTCGTTGGCGCTCGCTGGCGGAGTGAACGTGATCATCCGCCCGGACAGCAACATCGTCCTGTCCAAGATGCGGGCGCTGGCGCCGGATGGGCGCTCGAAGACCTTCGACGCGTCCGCCAACGGCTACGGCCGCGGTGAGGGATGCGGCGTCCTGGTGCTCAAGCGGCTCTCGGATGCGCAGCGCGACAAGGACCGCATCCTCGCCGTCATCCGCGGCTCGGCCGTGAACCATGATGGGCTGAGCGGAGGCCTGACGGTGCCCAACGGGCCCGCTCAGGAGAAGCTGCTGCGCAAGGCGCTGGAGTCCGCGGGCTTGGCGCCGTCCGACGTGCACTACGTGGAGGCGCACGGGACGGGGACTCCCCTGGGAGACCCCATCGAGCTTCGCGCCCTCGACGCGGCGCTGGGGCAGGGCCGCCGTCCGGAGGAGCCGCTGCTCGTCGGCTCGGTGAAGACGAACCTCGGGCATCTCGAGTCCGCCGCGGGCGCGGCGGGCATGATCAAGGTCGTGCTGTCGATGCGCAATGGTGAGCTGCCGCCGCACCTGCACCTGCGCAACCCCAATCCGACCGTCGACTGGGCACAGCTCCGGCTCTCCATTCCCACGCGGCTGACGCCGTGGAAGGCGGGAGCGCGGCCCCGGGTCGCGGGGATCAGCGGCTTTGGGCTCAGTGGTGTCAACGCCCACGTCCTCATCGAGGAAGCACCTCCGGAGTCGCCCCGGGTCCCGGAGGAGCTCCCGCGGCCGCTTCACGTCCTGGCGTTGTCGGCCAGGAACCCGGAGGCGCTGGGAGCGCTCGTCCAACGCTACGAGCAGGCGCTCGGCGGGCCCGAGCTCGCCTCGGAGTCGCTCGAGGACATCTGCTTCACCGCCAATACCGGGCGAGTCCACTTCCGACATCGCCTCGCGGTCCTCGGGACTTCGCGGGACGCGGTGCGGGACCAGCTCAAGGCGGTCCTGGAGGGGCAGAGCCCTCCGTCGGTGCCGCGGGGAAGGGCCGAGGGGCCGCCGCGGACGGCCTTCCTGTTCACGGGGCAGGGCGCGCAGGGGCTGGGGATGGGCGAGGAGCTCTTCCGGACCGAGCCCTCCTTCCGCCAGACCCTTCTTCGCTGTGACGAGGTGCTGCGCCCGCTGATGGGACAGTCGCTCATCTCGCTGCTGTATCCGCCGGAGCGCGGCGACAGTGCGCGTGCGCGGCTGAACGAGACCGGCTACACCCAGCCGGCGCTGTTCGCGCTCGAGTACTCCCTGGCCCGGTTGTGGATGCAGTGGGGGATTGTCCCGGACTTCGTGATGGGACACTCCGTTGGAGAGTTCGTGGCGGCGTGTGTGGCCGGCGTGTTCACCCTGGAGGAGGGGCTCGAGCTCATCGCCACGCGCGCGCGGCTGATGCAGTCCCTGCCCACCGGGGGCGCGATGGCCTCCGTGGCCGCGGAGCCGGCGGAGGTGGAGGAGTTGCTGCCGCGGTATGCGGGACAGCTCTCCATCGCGGCGCTCAATGGACCGCGCAGTGTGGTGATCTCGGGCCGCCAGGGGGCGGTGAGCGACTGCCTCGGCGAGCTGAGCAGGAGGGGGCGGCGGGGCACGCCGCTCCAGGTCTCCCATGCGTTCCACTCGTCCCTGATGGATCCCATCCTCGACGAGTTCTCTCGGGCCGTGGAGAAGGTGCGTCTCCAGCAGCCGGCGATCCCGCTGATCTCGAACCTGAGCGGACAGGAGGCCGGAGCGGAGATCGTGAATCCCCGGTACTGGGTGGATCACCTCCGCCAGCACGTGTCGTTCGCCCGGGGGATGGAGACCCTGAACCGGGCGGGCGTGCGGGTGTTCCTGGAAGTCGGCCCGAAGCCGACGCTCGTCACGATGGGGCAGTCCTGCATCACGGAGGGTGACAAGCTCTGGCTGGCGAGCCTGCGGCCCGAGCGCTCCGACTGGCAGCAGATGCTGGAGAGCCTCGGGGCCCTGTACGTGGCGGGGGCTCCGGTGAAGTGGCAGGGCCTGGAGGCGGGGCGTGATCGGCGCAAGGTCGTGCTCCCCAGCTATCCCTTCCAACGGCGGGAGCACTGGATGGAGCTCACCGGCGCGACCTGGGACCGTCAGGATGTGAAGGCCCAGGACTCCACGCGGGGCGAGCGCGTCCACCCGCTCCTGGGTCGCCGCCAGGAGTCACCGTCTCAGGTGCGGCAGTTCGAATCCTCCCTGGGGGCCTCGAGGCCGGCCTTCCTCCGGGATCACGGTGTCTACGGACAGGTCGTCATGCCGGGGGCCGCCTATGTGGAGATGGGGCTCGCCGCGGGGGCCGCGCTCTTCGGGGCCTCTGGGGGCACCGTCGACGAGTTCGCCTTCTCTCAGGCCCTCTTCCTCCCGGACGAGGGCGAGCGCCGCGTGCATCTGCTCTACACGCCCGAAGGGGACCGCGCGGGGAGGTTCGAGATCTTCAGCCAGGAGGAGGCTCGCGGTGGTGAGGTCGAGCCCGCCTGGATCCTGCACGCTCATGGTAAGCTCTCCGCGGCGGTGTCCGCGCCGGACGAACGTGTCGATCTCCAGCGCCTGCGGACCGGGATCGCTCACGAAGTGCCCGTGGACGGCTATTACGAGAAGCTGGGCCGGGCGGGGCTCGCCTATGGCCCCAGCTTCCGTGCGATCCAGGGCCTCTGGAGGGGCGAGGGCGAGGTCCTCGGCCGGCTTGGCTTGTCTGGCGCCGCGCTGGTGGATGCCGAGCGGTACGCTCTCCAACCCGCCCTCCTGGATGCGTGCTTCCAGATGGTGGGAGCCGTCCTCGAAGGGGAGGGAGATGCCGCCTACCTTCCCGTGGGAGTCGGGAAGGTTCGCGTGCACGTGACGGGCACTCGGGAGGTGTGGGCCCATGCCCGGATCAAGCGGAGCGAGGATCCGAAGGGCCCTGGCTATACGTGTGACATCGCGCTGATGACTTCCGAAGGGGAGCTCGTGGCGACCGTGGAGCGGTTGCTGCTCCGGCGTGTCACCCGCGAGGGCCTCTTCGGCGCGAAGAGCAAACGTCTGCAGAGCTGGCTCTATGCGCTGGAGTGGCAGGCCCGGCCGCTGGGGGTGCGGTCCGGGGCTCCCGGAGAGGGCGCTTCCGGTCCGGTCGCGGGTGCGGTGCCTCAGTGCCTCATCCTCGCCGATGAGGCGGGCGTGGGCGGTCGCCTCGCCGAGCGCCTCCAGGCTCGCGGCTGGCACGTGGTCACGGCGAGGGCGGGCGAGCGAGGCCAGGGCGTCGATCGCGAGCGTGCCGAGGCGCTCCTGGCCCTGCGCGCGGACCCGGCGCGAGGCCCGGTGCATGTCGTGGATCTGTGGAGCCTCGATGGAGCTGGGACAGGGCCCGGTGTGCCCGAGGAGTCCTTCCTTCACAGCACGCGCGTGCTGGAGCTCGCCCAGGGGCTCGTGCGGGCTCCGAAGGGCACGGAGACTTCACTCTGGTTGGTGACGCGAGGGGCTCAGGCGACCGTCGAGGGGGAGCGGATCTCCAGCCTGGGCGGTGCGGCCCTGTGGGGGCTCGGCAAGGCGATCATGCGCGAGCATCCGGAGCTCCACTGCCGGCGTGTGGATCTGGATCCCGGTTCCCCCGCGCGGGAGCTCGAGCAGCTCGCCGAGCATCTGCGGGATGAGCTCCTCGGTGGGAGCGCCGAGGACGAGGTCGCACTGCGGGGGAAGACCCGCCTGGTGCCCCGCCTGGTGCGCCACCGCAAGCTCCAGCTCTCGAGCGGTGAGGCCGGGCCTTCGCTGCGCCCGGACGCGAGCTATCTCGTCACGGGAGGGCTCAGCGGACTGGGGCTGGCCGCGGCGGAGCGATTGGCCGAGCGGGGTGCTCGCCACCTCGTGCTGCTCGGGCGGCGCGAGCCGGGGACAGAGGCACGCGCCCGGCTGGCGGTGCTGGCGGGTCGAGGCGTGAACGTCCAGAGCCTCTCCTGCGACGTGGCCGTCGCATCCGAGCTCGAGCGCGCCCTGGCGGGGCTCTCCGGACGGCTGCCGCCGATCCGGGGCGTGGTGCATTCCGCGGGTGTCATCGACGATGGGCTCTTGATGCAGTTGAGCCCGGAGCGGTTCGCCCGGGTGTTCGCCTCCAAGGTCTTCGGTGGGTGGAACCTCCACCGCGCTCTTCAGGGCGTGGAGCTCGACTTCTTCGTGCTCTTCTCGTCGGCGGCTTCGCTGATTGGCTCGGCCGGACAGGCCAGCTACGTGGCCGCCAATGCGTTCCTGGATGGGTTGGCGCACCACCGCCGCGGGGCGGGACTGACCGGCCTGAGCCTCAACTGGGGCGCCTGGGCCGAGGTTGGCGCGGCTGCGGACGAGCAGATCCAGCGGCGGATGGAGCAGCTTGGCTTCGGGGTGATTCCCGTCGGGGACGGGCTGCAGGTCTTCGAGCAGGCCCTGGGGCTGGGGGGGCAGATCGGCATCCTCCCGGTGGACTGGGCGGTGATCGGGCGGCGGGGGAGTTCTCCGCTGTTCGAGGGCTTCATCCAGAAGAGCAGCCCCGCCGTGAGCGAGGGAATCCGGCAGAAGCTCGAGTCCCTCTCCGCCAACAAGCGGCGTGCGACGCTGCGTGCGCATGTGGGTGAGCTCGTGAACGGCGTGCTGGGACGGCCATCTTCCGAAGCGCTCGATCCGGGCCAGGGCTTCTTCGACCTCGGCATGGACTCGCTGATGTCCGTGGAGCTTCGCAACCTCTTGCAGCGGAGCCTGGGGGCCTCGTTGCCCGCGACCGTCGCCTTCGACAATCCCACCGTCAACGGGTTGGTGGACTACCTGATGGACGAAGTCCTCGGCATGAAGGAAGAGAAGGCCGCCCCCGTGAGGGAGGCCACCGTCGAGGACAAGGATTTGGATGCGCTCCTGGCGGACGTGGACGGCCTGGACGATGACGAGGTCCAGAACATGCTGCGCCGCGGCCGCTGAGCCGGGGCCTTCGAGAACAGCGTCTCCGAGCTGGCGCCGGGAGCCAGCCGGAGGCGGATGGTGTTACGGCTTCCGGGTATGGATGCCGTACACCAGGTCCGTGATCGCGGAGAGGGTCTGGAGGTCTTCGACGCGAATCGCGTCGGCGGGCACGGTGATGCCGTATTGCTTCTGGATGAAGGCCATCATCCGGGTGGTCTCCAGGGAGTTCAAGATGCCGAGCTCGAGCAGGGGAGTAGAGGGCTCCAGGTCTTCTGCGGCACCCTCGAGGATCTCTTCGGCGACATAGCGGGTCAGGTCGGCGAGCAACTGGGTCTTGGTCATGGGGCGGGGATGGGAGCGGGTGGTGAGTTCGTCGCGGATGGTCCGCAGAACCTGATCGGTCACTTCGTTGATGAAGAAGTGCCCGCCTGAAAACATCTGCATCGTGAAGGAGTGCTGGGTCTCCTGGCTCCAGGCGGCGAGCGAGGCTTCGGTGACGTGGGGGTCACCCGAACCACCCAAGGCGCAGATCCGCACGGAGAGGGGAGGCTCTTCGCGGTGGACGTAACTCTCGGACACCTTCACGTCGGCACGGAGGGTGGGGAGGATGAGCTCGAGCAGCTCGGGTTGCTCTAGAATCTGGAGGGGCAGGCCGCCATAGCGGGTGGAGAGCTCGCGGATGAAGTCGTCCCGTCCGAAATGGCTGAAGGGTGGGAGTTGGCTCCGGTAGGAGGGGGCCGCGGAGCCCGAGGCGAAGAAGAGCCGCGGAAGAGGCCGCCCGTGCCGGCGGAGTTCACGGAGCAGATCGAACGCGACGAGTGCGCCGAGGCTGTGGCCAAAGAAGGCGTACTCGCCATCGAGAAAGGGGGAGAGCACCTCGACGAGCTTCGCCGTGAGCAGCGGCAGGGCGGTGAAGAGAGGTTCCCGGAGGCGGCTCTCCCGGCCAGGGTATTGGAGGGCGCACACCTCGATGTCGCTGGGGAGCAGATCCGGCCACTTGTAGTACGGGAGGCTGCCGGCGCCAGCATAGGGGAAGCAGAAGAGGCGGAGCCTGGGGGTGGCGGAGGGCTTTCGTCGGACGAGCCAGGGAGTTGCGGCTGGAGGAGGGCGGGATACGGGGTTCACGTGGCGACTCAAGGGAGGAGCGCTCCGTTTTCGGAGGGCGCAAGGCTGGCCGGGGGGGCTCGACGACGCAAGGAGTATCGTATGAGCAGATCCGGCGAATGCCACGGACCCGCACCCCACCGGCTCCCCTCACGCGGGATGGGGTGATCCACGTCCTCGGACGAGCAGGGGAATCAGCAGTAGCAGCAGCCCTGCCATCGAGCCGAGCCCGGACGAGGAGCAGCCGCCTCCACCCTGGAACTTCCAGAGCGATGGATCTTCCTTGGGCCGGCATGCCCCGGCGACGCAGAACGCATCGGCGCCACAGGCGTCGTCGCTCGTGCACGTCGTATTGCAGCTCGTCTGGCCGCAGGCGTAGACGCCGCAGAGGCGCGTCTCCGGAGCAGCGCACTGGCCCGCGCCGTTGCAGCTCGCGGCGAGGGTCTGGACACCGTTGGTACATGACTCCGCCCCGCATCCAACGGTGGCTTCCGGGTAGGTGCAGCTCATCCTGCTCTGGCCGTCGCACGTTCCTCCACACTTCGGGTCGTCGCTGGCGCAGGCGGGACGCTCACCGTGCGGGTTGCCGCTGACGGGAACGCAGGTGCCCTTGCTGCCCGCGGCGTCACAGGCTTCGCACTGACCGGTGCAGGCGGAGTCGCAGCAGACCCCATCCACGCAGTTGCCCGAGAGGCACTCGCTGGCGCTCTCACAGGCCGTACCGCGTGCCTTCGTGAAGGTCGCCACGATGGAGTGAGAGGTGTTGATCGTGGGGAGGACGTACTTGCCGCCGACGACCTGGGAGCGGCGATCCACCGAGTTGTCGATCAGGGTGGCGAGCTCGTAGCCCGTGGCGGGAGTCAGGGTGAGTTCCAGGGATTGTCCCTGCTTGACCGTCTGGTTTCCCGGCGGGGAGACGGTGCCGTTGGGGCCGTTGGTGAGCGAGATCGTATACAGGGGCGCCGGGCTGACCTGGAGGGGGCGCGTTCCGGAGAGCCGCGGCGCCGGGTCGCCTGGCATGCCACCGTACTCCACGATGTAGCCGGAGATGCTTTTATCCGAGAGCGGGAAGTCGTTCCACGTTCCGTTGGTGAAGAAGTGCGCGTAGTCCTCACTCATGCCTTTGTAATCGTTGGGCTCGCACTGGGACCAGTTGTTGTACCGCCCTTCCACGGCGGTGCCGTGGGCGCCCGAGCGGCAGGGGGTGGCATCGCTGTCCTGGGTGAAGAAGTGGCGCCCGGCGCCATTGTCCTCCTGGCCCTCGGGCCCGGTCACCCAGCGCCACGTCCGCTTCGAGCTGTCGTCGCTCGCGCCGATCCACCCCTGGCCCTGTAGTTTGCTGGTGACGAAGGTGTTCTCGGCCTCGCTGGTGATGGTGACGAGATAGCCCTTCAGCCCATCGTATTTCCTGCTTCCCGCTGCGTTCCTTGCTTCCTCCCATGTGATGCCGGGGGCGGAGACGAATTCGTAATAATGGCCGGTGGCTGGGCTGTAGTGGTTCGTGCTGTCGATAGAGTAGGTCACCTGCCGTTCCCGGGTATCGGGTGTCCTCGTGGCGATGTTCCGGTACGTGATGGAGCGCAAGATGGCCCCATAGGTTGCCGCCGGGGCGGACCCTGTCAGCGTGAGGATGCCAGTGGAGATGTTGAACGAACCGGTGACGCCCCCCTGTGGCGTGAAGTGGAGGCGATCCTGATCTGGGAGGTATCCACTGGTGATCGAGACATTCGCACCCTCGAGCTTCGTTCCGCCGGGATCGGTCAGCAAGAGGGTGCGATCGATGACCACTGCGGGCGAACTCTCGACGTACGTCGTGGTGCCAGGCGTCACCGTCAAGACCGGCACCGTCCCGTCCAGTGCGTCCTCGCGCAAGGCAGTGTTCTCCGCCGTGGAGGAGAAGGAGTTCTCCTCTTCGGGTGAACAGCCAGCGGCCATCAGCAGGATGGCGATGGAATACAAGAAGGGAATCCTTGAATGCATGGTGCTGACCCTTTGGGTGGGGATGGCGCACCAGGTGCCGGGATGCACCTGATGTCCGCACTCTGATGCGTCTTCCACCCGATTGAAGTGACGGAATTCACTCCCCACGTGTGAAGTCGCGCACAGCCCCTGGACGGGGGAGAGGGCACATTGGTTCTCGTTTAGAGAGACGCCCTGACAATGGAGAGGATGTTCATGTCATTCAGACTGGGAACTGGGATGGTTGCAAGGCTTGCCTTCGTCCCGGCACTGCTATGGCTTGCGTGCGGTAATGTGCCACGGGATGGGGACGGAGACCCGCGCCGCGAAGGGCTCGAGTCCCAGTCTCTCCAACTCATGGAGGCCAGGCTGTGGAGCTCCACGGACGCTCTGCCCCCAGCGCGCGACAGGCACACGGCGACGCTGTTGCCCTCGGGAAAAGTGCTGGTCTCCGGAGGCTACGGCCCCGTCTCCGTGGGTGGAGATAAGAAGGCCTTGGATAGCGCTCAGGTGTATGACCCACTCAAGGGTAAGTGGGAGTCAACGGGTCACCTGATCGAAGCCCGCTTCTGGCACACGGCGACGTTGTTGCCCTCGGGCAAGGTGCTGGTCACCGGCGGTTATGGCGCGGGCCTCCTCAAAAGCGCGGAGGTGTATGACCCAGGCACGGGGAGCTGGAGTTCAACGGAAGCCCTGGGCATGACCCGCGCCGGACACACGGCGACGTTGTTGCTCTCGGGCAAGGTGCTGGTCACCGGAGGCTATTCCGCCTCGGATGGCGGAGCCCTGAAGCACACGGAGGTATACGATCCGAAGACGGGAAGATGGAGTCCTACGGGGCAACTGAAAGAGGGTCGCATCATGCACACGGCGACGCTGTTACCCTCGGGCAAGGTGCTGGTCACCGGAGGAAGCGGTGCCCTCAATCCAGCAGGCACTGGCTTCAGCGGTATCCCCATCGCCAGCGCGGAGGTGTACGACCCGGAGACGGGGCAGTGGAGCACGACGACACCTCTGGACACCGCCCGTTATTACCACACGGCGACGCTGTTGCCCTCGGGTGAGGTCCTGGTCACCGGCGGCTATGGAAAGACAAGTAACCCCCTCGACAGCACACAGGTGTATGACCCGGTCACGGGGGGGTGGAACACGACGGCTTTTCTGGGCACAGCTCGTTTTCTGCACGCGGCGACGCTGTTGCCCTCGGGCGAGGTGCTGGTCTCCGGAGGTCGTAACCCAGCAGGCTTCTTCGCTAGCGCGGAGGTGTACGACCCGAAAACGGCAAAGTGGAGCACGACGGTTTCCATGAGCGAAGCCCGCGACCAGCACACGGCGACGCTGTTGCCCTCGGGTAAGGTGCTGGTCACCGGAGGTTCTGGCTCGGACGAGCATTATCTCGCCAGTGCGGAGGTGTATGACGATGCAGTGACTTCCATTCGCCCCGCGGTCTCGCCGATCCTTCCCCAGAAGCCTGGGGCCATCTTCTCCGTGCAGGGGACAGATTTCTCGGGCACCGTCGGCGGACCTGGGATTGTCCACTTGCAGAACTCAGCTGGGGGATCGCCGAGAGAGCTGCCCGCCACGGTGCTCTCGAACACATCCGTGCAGGTCAACCTGACCGGCGTACAGGAGGGATATCACTTGCTCTTCGTGCTGGCGAATGGCGTTGCCGGAGGACAACTCCTGCGTGTGGACGGAACGCCGCCGAACGCCCCCGTCGTGACCAGTCCGGAAAAACGGACCTGGGAACAGCTTCCCGTCATCGCCGGTGTGGCAGAGCCCGGAAGCTTCGTGACGGTGTGGCTGGATGGTATCAAGCAGTCAGAGAAACTCACGGCGGACAAGAACGGGAACTGGAGTTACAAACCGCACGCGGCGTTGGCTGACAAGGAGTATGAGGTCAAGGCCTCCGCCAGGGATGACGTCGGAAATGACGGTCCTCCATCCGATGCGTACATCTTCACCGTCGATACCAAAGCGCCGGATGCACCCGTGGTGACCAGGCTGAAGGAATTCACCAATAACCCGGTCCTCAGCCTTGCCGGTACGGCGGAGCCCGGAAGCTCCATAACGGTGTGGCTGGATGGTATCGAGCAGCCAGGGAAAATCACGAAGGAGGAGGCCGAGAACTGGAGTTTCACATCGAACACTGCGTTGGCTGACAAGGAATATGAGATCAAAGTCATCGCTACGGATGACGTCGGAAACGACAGCCTTCCCTCTGAGGAACACCGATTCACCGTCGACACCCTGCCTCCGGATGCACCCGTGGTGACCAGTCCGGAAGAACTCAACGATGACCCGGTGCCCCTCATTGCCGGTAGGGCGGAGTCCGGAAGCCTGGTGACAGTGTGGCTGGATGGCATCGAGCAGCCAGCGAAAGCCACGGCGGACGAGGCCGGGAACTGGAGTTTCACACCGAACGGACTGGACTCTGGACCTCACCTCGTCTCCGCCTTCGCCATGGATAGGGCCGGCAACACCAGCGACTCTTCAGCCGAGTACTCCTTCATCACCCAGAGAAGTCATTACGGCTGGAACTGCACCACCGCCCCCGCTCTGCCTGCCTCCTGGGCGTTGTTGGTACTGGCCTTGGCTCTTGGTCGGCGTTACCGAGCACGGTGAAACGTGCTCTGTTGGAATCCCGAATGGATTTTCGTAGGTTGCAGGAATGCTCGCTCTGACGCTGACGCTCATCCTGTCGCAGACTCCTCCCGCCGCCCCCGCTGGGCTTCTTCAACGGTTTGAAACGGAGCGTCCCGTCGTGCTCCAGGCCCTGGCCGCGAAGTATGCCTGCGAGAAGCCCAGCCGGAAGCCGGAGCCACTGTGCGATGCCGCTCTGTCGGAAACGCGTGGCTCCGCCGCCGACATTCGTGGACAGAATGTGCTGGTGGGGCTGACCTGGATTGTGAGGCGTGGGGCAACTGGGAAGGTCAGCGTAAGCGCGCCGAGACTCTCCGCACTGGCGCTCAACGGGCAGGGTGCCCGCGTCCTGGGGGCGGTCACCGACATCTCTCCCGAGAACGCCGAGGAGACGAAGCTGTTCGCGCGGCTCGCGAAGGACTACGAGGCCTTGCTCAAGGGGCGAAAGACGAACGTGACGCTGCCCGAGACCATCCGTTCGCTGCTCTCTGTCTGGTCAAAGAGCGCCAACCATCCCCTGGAAAAGGGCAGCGGTGCCTGGGTGTTCAAGGGAGCGCCTGGCGAGCTTCGCAAGGTTGGCGAGCACTGGGTGCTGGTCGGCTTGGGGCGAGCCGGTGACGAAATCGGCGTGTCGGTCTTCACGCCGTAGAGGTGCTCGAGTCCGAAGCACACCGAAGCATGTCCACTCCAGAAAAGGGAGTGGCCACCCAGGAAGCCGCGTCAGTCGTTCGCCACGGCGAACGCGAGCCGGTCGAAGCGCTGGGCCGCCAGGTCGTCACGGTGGACGAGCAGATAGACCTGGTTGCTCCCCCAGGTGAAGTCGGCCGCGTTGTCGAAGTTGAGCCGGAACACCTGCTCGTACTCCCGGAAGTCCTTCGAGAGTCCCGTGGGGGGTTCGAAGACACAGAGCGAGTCCTGGCCGAACGAGCGATGACCTCCGAGCCGGTGGTAGCGCTCGTCACACATGCCACTTTCGCGCTGCCACTCATCGATGTCGTCGGAGAGTTCCCAGGCGTCCTCGGGCAGCAGCGCCATGAGGTCTTCCCAGCAGGGAAGGGACCAGCTCTCGCGGAAGTGGAGCGCCGCCTCGAAGCGCCCGAACCGTGACACGTCCCGCGCCGGTACCGCCTCCTCTTCAGAGGGCCGTGGATACCAGCGCGAGGTGAAGGACAGCCCGAAGGCCGAGCAGCCGCGAACGCCGTCGAAGGCGAGCAGTCCCTGCCGGGGGAGCCCGGGAACCGAGGTCGGCAGGTGGGCGAAGTTGAGCTGTCCGAGGAACCACCGTCCCTCCCCCATCGGACCCGTGGTGTACGGCGTGCCACCGAGCTTGCTGTCGAGCAACGCGAGTCTCGGCACGTCCGTCCGCAGTCCCAGCATCCTCCCGAGCACTCCCCGGTGCAGCGGCGCCTGGCCGACCCGCTCCGACCCGACCAGGAGACAGGGGCGCAGGTTCTCCTGGATCGTCTGCGCCGCCACGGTGGCGACCTCCGGGGAGAGCCGCGACAGATCCTTGCGCAACCGTGGAGAGAGCTGGGGGGGCGCGGTCATAGAGCCTGGTCCAAACGTAATGCACGAATGGACCCGAGCGCCATGCGCGGCAGGGGCCGCCTCGAGCGGAGGCGTGCCCACGGTCGGTCCTTTGTCCTACCTCATGCGCCCAGGTCCAGCACCACGCGGCCCTCGATCTTGCCGGCGTGCATGCGCTTGAACACATCGTTGATGTTCTCCAGCTTGTCGGTGGACACGGTCGCCTTCACCTTGCCCTGCGCGGCGAACTCCAGCGACTCCTGCAGGTCCAGGCGGGTGCCGACGATGGAGCCGCGCACGGTGATGCCGTTGAGCACCATGTTGAAGATGGGCAGCGGGAAGTCGCCCGGAGGCAGGCCGTTGAGCGAGATCGTGCCGCCGCGGCGCACCATGCCGAGCGCCTGCTCGAAGGCCTTCGGAGACACCGCGGTGACCAGGACACCGTGGGCTCCACCGATCTCCTTCTTGAGGTAGGCCGCCGGATCGCCCTCGCGGCAGTTGACGGTCACAGTGGCGCCGAGCTTCCTGGCCAGTTGCAGCTTGCCCTCGTCCACGTCCACCGCCGCCACGTTCAGACCCATGGCCCGCGCGTACTGCACCGCCATGTGGCCGAGCCCGCCGATGCCGGAGATCACCACCCAGTCCCCGGGCCGGGTATCGGTGACCTTGAGGCCCTTGTAGACGGTCACGCCGGCGCACAGCACGGGGGCGATCTCGGCGAAGCTCACCTTGTCCGGCAGGCGCCCGACATAGTTGGCATTGGCCAGCGCGTACTCGGCGAAGCCGCCGTTGACCGAGTAGCCGGTGTTCTTCTGCTGCTCGCACAGGGTCTCCCAGCCCCCCAGACAGTGCTCGCAGTGACCACAGGCCGAGTACAGCCAGGGAATGCCGACCCGGTCGCCCTCCTTCACGTGGGTGACGCCCTCGCCGACCGCCACCACGTGGCCCACCCCCTCGTGGCCGGGAATGAACGGCGGACTCGGCTTGACCGGCCAGTCTCCCTCGGCGGCATGCAGATCCGTGTGGCAGACGCCGCACGCGTGGATCTTCACCAGGATGTCGCCGCGCCCGGGGCGTGGGACCTCCACTTCCTCGATCCGCAATGGCTTGCCGAACTCACGGACGACCGCGGCCTTCATGGTCTTGTTCATGTCTGGCTCCCTGTTTGTCTGTAGATGAAACGCTGCGGGTGGATGCGTCGGTGCCTGCCTAGAAGAAACCCAGTGCCTTGGGGGAGTAGCTGACGAGCAGGTTCTTGGTCTGCTGGTAGTGGCTCAGCATCATCCGGTGGTTCTCACGGCCGATGCCGGACTGCTTGTAGCCCCCGAAGGCCGCGTGCGCCGGGTACTGGTGGTAGCAGTTGGTCCAGACGCGGCCGGCCTGCACCTCGCGGCCGACCCGGTACGCGGTCGACGCGTCGCGGGTCCACACGCCAGCGCCGAGGCCATACAGCGTGTCGTTCGCGATCTTCAGCGCATCGTCCAGGTCCTTGAAGGACGTGACGGAGACGACCGGTCCGAAGATCTCCTCCTGGAAGATCCGCATCCGGTTGTGGCCCTGGAAGATGGTGGGCGCGACGTAGTAGCCGTTCTCCAGCTCGCCGCCATGGCGCAGCCGCTCGCCGCCGAGCAGCAGCTTCGCGCCCTCCTGCTTGCCGATGTCCACGTACGAGAGGATCTTCTCGAGCTGATCGTTGGACGCCTGGGCGCCGAGCATCGTGGCGGTGTCGAGCGGGTTGCCCGTCTTGATCTTCTTCGTGCGCTCGATCGCCCGCTCCAGGAACTCCGAGTAGATCTTCTCGCTGACGAGCGCGCGCGAGGGGCAGGTGCAGACCTCGCCCTGGTTGAGGGCGAACATGGCGAAGCCCTCCATCGCCTTGTCCGCGAAGTCATCGTTCCTCGCGAAGATGTCGTCGAAGAAGAGGTTGGGCGACTTGCCGCCGAGCTCGAGCGTCACCGGAATCAGGTTCTCGGACGCGTACTGCATGATGAGCCGGCCGGTGGTGGTCTCGCCGGTGAAGGCCACCTTCGCCACGCGCTTGTTCATGGCGAGTGGCTTGCCCGCCTCCACGCCAAAGCCATTCACGATGTTGAGCACGCCGGGCGGGAGGAGATCGCCCACGAGCTCCGCGAGCATGAGGATCGACACGGGGGTCTGCTCCGCCGGCTTGAGCACGACGCAGTTGCCGGCGGCGAGCGCCGGGGCGAGCTTCCACGCGGCCATGAGCAGCGGGAAGTTCCAGGGGATGATCTGCGCCACCACGCCGAGCGGCTCGTGGAAGTGGTAGGCGACCGTGTCCGCGTCCAGCTCCGACAGGCTGCCTTCCTGCGCGCGGATGCAGCCGGCGAAGTAGCGGAAGTGGTCCACCGTCAGCGGCAGGTCGGCGGCGAGCGTCTCGCGGATGGGCTTGCCGTTGTCCCACGTCTCCGCGATCGCGAGCTTCTCGAGGTTCTGCTCGATGCGGTCCGCGATCTTGTTGAGGAGGAGCGCGCGCTCGGCGGGCGAGGTCTTCCCCCAGGCCGTCTTCGCGCGGTGCGCGGCGTCGAGCGCGGCCTCGATGTCGCTCGCGTCCGAGCGGGGAACCTCACAGAACACGCGGCCGGTGACCGGCGAGATGTTCTCGAAGTACTGGCCTCGCTTCGGCGGTGTCCACTCGCCCCCGATGTAGTTGGCGTAACGGGACTTGAACTGGACCGGCGAACCCGACGTATTGGGGGCGGCGTACACCTTGCTGGACATCTGCGCTCCGGGGGGAGGGGGCCGCGGAATCGCGGCGGGTCCTGACTCCCTTGTGCAGCGTGCGTGCCGGGCCTTTCTCCTCTCGGTGGGTGTCGCGGGTTGGAGCGGAAGCGGTCACTCGCACGAGTCAGTTGCAGCGTTTCGCGACATGACGCGCGACGTCACATGAAATGGCGCGGGGCGGGCGTGCAATCTCCTGACGGATTGAAACAGGATTCGGAATGTCCAGCTGGGGGCGTCGGTAGCGAACCAGGAGGAGGAACCGGGATGCTCAAACTGGTCGAGCCAGGGCCACGACTCTGGGAGCGGTTCATGTCGGGGGCCATCGGAGCGGAGGAGCGCGCGCACTCCCTGCTTCGCCGGTGGTCGCGGGCGGTGGAACTGGGGGCGAAGGCGGACGGTCCCTCGCACGCCGAGGGCGTCACCGATGCCGAGCTGCGTTCCCGGCGCGAGTCCCTGACCGAGCGATGTGCCGATGCGGTCCAGCTCGTGTCGCGGCTCGCCACGGAGACGAGCGCCTCGGAGTTCCGCGCGGTCCTCAGCGATGCGGAGGGCGTCGTGGTGCTCGCGCGGGGCGGGGTGGGCGCGTCCCTGCGTTCGGCGGATACGTCGCGACTGGTGGAGGGCGCGCGCTGGGCGGAGAGCACGCGCGGCACGAATGCCATTGGAACCGCGATCGCGGAGGGCGAGGCGGTGGCGGTGGTCGGGCGCGCGCACCTCGAGGAGCGCAACCACGGCCTCGCCTGCTACGCGGCGCCCATTCGCGATCCCTTCGGTGAGCTCGTCGCCGTGCTGGATGTGAGCGGAGCCGTGACCCAGGCCAACCCGCTGCTCGAGGCGCTCGTGCTCGCGTCCGCGCACGCCGCCGAGCAGTCGCTCCGGCTGCGCGGCTATGAGGAGATGCTCGCGGGGGGCCGCCGGAGTCTCGAGGCCCGGCTCGCGGGCTCCGCCTCGCTCCTGGTCGAGGCGCCCGGCGTGGTCAGACAGGTGAGCGCGGATGCGGCGGCGAGGCTCGGTCTGCCCCCCGCTGGCGTGACGGGACGGGCCGTGGAGGACGTGCTCTCGCTGTCGTGGACCGCGCTCGTGGAGGCCGCCCTGGGTGGCAGGCCGTGCCGTGTCTCCGGCATGCGCCTTCACCCCGTGCCACACTTCGATGCGCATGGACGCCCGCTCGCGCTCGCCGTCTTCGTCGAGCGCGACGTGCCCCAGGCGCGCCCGGTGGGTCCGCTGCCGGGCTCGTTCAACGTGCTCCTGGGAAGCGATCCGGCGCTGAGGGACGCGAAGCAACGGGCGGCCCGGGTCGCGGGGAGCTCGCTTCCGGTCCTGTTGCTCGCCGAGACGGGCACCGGCAAGGAGTTGTTCGCGCGCGCCATTCACGAGGCGAGTGGCAACGCGTCCGGTCCCTTCCTCGCGCTCAACTGCGGGGCGCTGCCCGCGGGGTTGCTCGAGGCCGAGCTGTTCGGCTACGCACCGGGTGCGTTCACCGGCGCGCTCGCCGCCGGAAGCAAGGGCAAGCTCGGCGTGGTGGATGGGGGAACGCTCTTCCTCGACGAGATTGGCGAGATGCCCGAGTCGTTGCAGGCGCTCCTGCTCCGGGTGCTCGATGATGGCCACTACTTCCGGCTGGGCGAGACGAAGCCTCGGGAGTCACGGTTCCGGCTCATCAGCGCCACCTGCCGCGACCTGCCCGCGATGGTGGAGGCGGGGAAGTTCCGCCGCGACCTCTACTACCGCATCCGCGGCGCGGTGCTCTCCCTGCCGCCCCTGCGCCAGAGGACGGACAAGACCGAGCTGGCTCGCGCGCTCGTGGAGAAGATCGCCCGGGAGCAGGGCCGCGAGGCGCCCCCTCTGTGTCCCGAGGCCGAGCGGCTCATCGAGGTGCACGCGTGGCCGGGGAACGTGAGGGAGATGAAGTCCGCGCTCGCGCATGCCCTCGCGCTCGCGGGAGAGGGCGAGCCACTCGCTCCCGAACACCTCCCCGAGGATGTCGTGGACACGCCCGGCGCGGCGGTGGTGCACGCGGGCGGAGGCAGGAAGGCCGCGGAGGCCCGCGCGCTGCGCGAGGCGATGGCCGCCGCGAACGGAAACCTCAGCGAGGCGGCGCGGCGCCTCGGCGTGGCGCGGAGCACGCTCTACCGGATGCTCGGCCGGCAACACCTCGGATGAAGGAGGTCCGTGCCGCGGGTGGTCGGCCTGGGCTGGGACGCGGAGGTGGGCCGCTTGACCCTGGTGCGGCGGCTGGCCACTCAAGCGCTCGGTTGGGCGCTCGAATCCGTGAGCAGCACATCGAGCTCGCCCGAGTTCTCCAGCTCCAGCAGTTCGTCGCTGCCTCCGATGTGACGGCCCGCGATGAAGACCTGTGGCGTGGTCGTCTTCCCCGTCGTGGCGGCGATCATCTCGCCCCGCAGGGAGGGGTCGAGGTCGATGACCTTCTCCTCGTACCGCACGCCCTTCGCGTCGAGGAGCTGCTTGGCCCGCTTCGAATAGGGGCAGGTGGACTTCGTGTAGATCTTGACGTGGCTCATGCGGGGAAACGTAAGCATTGTTCCCGCATGCGAGAGGGGGGGTGCTCCGGCCTATTCGCTGTCGGGGGGAGCGGCGAGCGCATGGCGTTCGAGCAGTCGCCGCAGCTGGGTGCGGTGCATGCCGAGCGCCCGGGCCGTGGCGGCCACGTTGCCCCCGTGTTGCCGCAGGGCCTGCTCGATGCGGGTCCGCTCGTCGTCATCGAGCGGCCGGGCCCGCGAGGAGGCCTCGCGTGTGGGCTCGGGGGGCTCCGGAGGAGGAGCGGACGGCGGAGGCGCCGCTGCCCCGGTGCCGAACGCGGTGCCGGCACTCGGGCTCAGGTGGCGGGCCTCCACGCGAGGGGCCTCCTGCATGAGCGCCGCCTGGATGGCGCCGCGGGCCTCGACCAGCAGCTCCCGGATGTTGCCCGGCCAGGGCCGCAGCAGACACGCCTCCACGAAGGAGAGGTGCAGCCCCAGCGTGGGGGCCACCTGCCGCACCTCCCGCTGGAGCAGCAGGGCCAGCTCCTCGGGGCGCTGGCGCAGGGGCGGCAGCGTCACCTCCGGGCGGCCGATGCGGAAGTACAGATCCTCGCGCAGCTTGCCGGCCGCCACGAGCGCGCGCAGATCCCTGTTGCTCGCGGAGCAGATGTGGATGTCCACCGTCTTCGGCTTCGCCGCTCCCAGGGCGAGGATCTCCTTGGTCTCGAGCGCCCGCAGCAGCTTGGCCTGCACCGCCAGGTCCAGCTCCACCACCTCGTCGAGGAAGAGCGTTCCGCCATCCGCCGTCTGGAGGTAGCCCGGGGCATCGGCATCCGCCCCCGAGTACGCGCCGCGCCTGGCGCCGAAGAGCAGCCGCTCGGCGATGCCCTGGGGAATGGCCGCGCAGTTGACCGCCACGAAGGGCCCCGCGCTCCGCGGCCCGCTCTCGTGGAACGCGCGCGCCACGCCCTCCTTGCCCGTGCCACTCTCGCCATGGATGTGCAGCGGGAAGCCGAGCCGCGCCGCGCGGGTGACCTCCTCGAGCAACCCCTGCATGGCCGGACCCCGGATGAAGCCCTCCCGTGTCACCACCCCGCGCCGCTCGAGCGGCCCCACGTCCGCGCAGGGCACGAAGAGCGAGTCCCCCATGCGGATGACGCGCTGCGCTTCGCGAGGCGACTGGGCGGGCACGGGCTCCCCATCCACGACGGTGCCATTCTGGCTGCCCAGATCGGTCACCCAGAAGCGCCGCCCGTCGAACTTGAGCCGCGCATGGCGGCGGGACATCCGGGGATCCTGCGCCTCGCCCAGCGCGGGGGTGCCTCGTCCCAGCTCCAGCTCCCCGTCCTTCAATGGCAGGGCCACCGCCATCGCCGTCCCCGCGGCGAACAGCCGCAGCAGACCCGGGACGCGCTCCTCGGAAGCGTGCTTGTCACCCAGAATCCCGCTCGGCTTCAGGGTCGACCCGTTCTGTTCCATGCGCGGGGATTATAGGCGGGTGGGTCTGGCACGGCTCGCGGTGCCAGCAACCGTGCCACCCTTTGTGCCACCCTTTGTGCCACTCACGCGGGTCACGTGCTTTCCGGCTCGTCCGGCGCGGTATGTGCCCGTGATTCCTCGCCCCTCCGTGTTTTGATGCACTGGCATGGCTTTGGCTAAGCCGGCCGGCAACGAGACTTCGCGGCGGCACGGGTGGGGGTGGGGGGAGCCAGCCCGTGTCGCCGCATCAGGGGGAAAACACATGGAAGCGACGAAGACGCACGGAAGGGAGACCCGCGAGGTGGGCGGACGGCGGTGGTTCTGGCTCCTCGGCATGGCCCTGGCGACGGTGGCCAGCGGGTGCTGGTGGGGCGTTCGACCCGTCCCGGGAGAGACCATCCCGGACCCGGTCAAGACCTGTCCCGGTGGGCCCCACTGCGGCATCAAGCAGTCCCTGCTGGAGACCATCGATGAGAATTGTCCCACGGGCGACTGTGATCCCGGGGGCAGTGGCAACGCCAAGGGCATCTACACCGCCGAGGGCGGCAACTACTGCTTCAAGGTCAAGGATCGGCCGTACTTCTGCCCGGAAGCCTTCATCAACACTCCGACGGGAGTCCTGCTCGAGATGCGGTATCTGGACGCGCCCCTCCGCTTCGCTCGGCCACGGGTCCACGGCAAGCTCGCGGCCAACTCCAAGCCCGTGGAGGTGCTCGCCATCAACGGAGACCAGACCGAGCTCTCCATCAAGTACCGGGTCCAGGGGGAGCCGAATGAATCCATCGTGAAGGGCGACAGCCTGAGCACGCTGATCCTCGGCCTCGATACCCTGTCCACGGGGATCAGTGAGAGCCCGCGCATGAACTATGAGCTGAGGTTCTCCGCGCACCAGCGGCCGGAGCCAGACGCGACGACGGACAAGGTGCACCGCTACACGCTCGACTACCGGGATACCGTATCGGAGGCCGCGTGGGTCCGGCACTGCGAGGCGGATGAGGGAGGGGCGGTCGTTTCCTTCCTCCAGGGACAGCGTGTCAGTGGCGTGAACGCCAGCGTCAAGCTCGACCCCCAGGTGACCAGCATGGGCTGCGAGCAGGGCTCGCTCGTCACTTGTCTGGCCTGGGGCTTCACGCCCTGGGAGCCCGCCACGGGCGTGCGCGACGAGACCCGCGACTACGTCTACCGCTCCTGCCTGCAGGCCAAGCGCGCCGCCTATTTCGTCGGTCACCGTGACTTCAAGAGCTACACGAAGAAGGGCACGAAGATCGAGAAGTGGGATCAGTACGCCTCGGGCGATGGCGAACCGGTCGAGCGCATCGAGGCGCTCTGGAGCCCCCAGGGCGCGGTGTGCTTCAACCCGGAGAACCGGCGCCGCCCGGACGCGGAGGCCTGGATCGGGCAGAATCCCAACGACCTGAAGACCTACGGCGTGGGGCCGTGCACGTCCAAGGACTTCTCCACGGAAGGGAAGCTCTTCACCGGCATTCCTCCCGAGGCGCTAGCGAAGCCCTGACTCCGCCTCGCGCAGTGGCGCCTCGCACTCGCGCCGCAGCAGCGGGTTGAGCGCGAGGGCCCGTTCGAGTTCGGCCCGGGCCTGGCGGACGGTGTCGAGGCGCTCCGGCTCGGGCATCGTCCGCGCCCGGTTCAGCAGCAGGGCCCCGCGCAGGGCATGCGCGTGCGCCAGGTTCGGGTCGAGCCGGAGCGCCAGGTCCACCTGCGTCAGTCCCTCGGTGATGGAGGGGCGCGCCTTGCCCGGGGGCAGCGCCTCCGCCAGGCGCCAGTGAACGCGGGCCAGGAGTTGGTGGGTCTCGGCGAGGGGATACATCTCCACGGCGCGCCGGGCCTCCGCGAGCGCCTGCTGGAGGAGGGACGCTTCCGGGCGTCCCCGCCGCTTCGCCCACACCGCCTCCGCCAGGGCCATCCGCGCACTCACGAGTCGGCACTCGACCCAGACGCAGTCCAGGCGGTTGGCCTCCGCCAGGGCCCGCCGCCCCGCCTCGAGCACGGCCGTGGGCTCCCCGCCGTCCCTCATCGCGTGCTCCACTTCCAGCAGGTGGCCCATGGCCCGGTAGAGCGAGGTCCGCCCGAAGCGGGGGTTGATGGACACGGAGCGCTCGAGGTGCTGGAACATCCGCTCCAGCCACGGGCGTGGGTCCCCGCCGCTGTCGACGAGGTAGCGCGCGAGCTTCAGCTCCGCGAGGGCCAGCTGGTTCAGCGCCAGGACGTAGTTGCCGTCGAGCGAGAGGGCCCGCTCGCCGGCCTGGAGCGCCTTGTTCACGTCCTCCTGGGGGTTGCGCCCGCGCGACAGCTCGTACTCGGCTCGCTGGCTGTACACGTCGATGAGGTTCATGTGCGCGAAGAGGTAGGCCGGATCGCTTCGCGCCGCCTGGAGCAGGTGGTGCTCGGCCTGGGCGTACGACTCACGCGGATCCCCGCCGTGCTCCCACTGATGGTTGCCCTTCCAGCGGTAGACCTGGGCGAGATCATTGTGCCCCCAGGGGTATTCGGGCTTCAGCTTCAGCGCCCGGTTCAGCCAGGAGATGGCCTCGTCCCAGGCGGCGTCTGGCGCCGCGCCCTCTCGCGCCAGCCGGAGCGCGCGCATGAAGTGGCTGTAGCCCAGCATGTCGTAGGCGTACACGTCACGAGGATCCAGCTCCACGGCGCGCGCGGCGGTGGCGGTCCACTCGGTGAGGATCGGCGCTGGGTCCAGACCGCCCTTCTCGAAGTTCATCAGCCGGTACCACTGCATCAGCACCTGGGCCTTCTTGGTGTGGCCCGAGGCTCGCCCCGGAGCCGCGTGGAGGCCCTGGTCCGCCGCGGCCAGTGCGCGCTCCAGCGAGGCCTTGCGTGATTTGCCCTGCCGCGAGTCGAGCTCCGATTGCTGCAGCCACGCCTCCGCGAGGGCCTCGTGGTTGCGCGCATCACTCCGCCCGGACTCGAGGGCCCGCGTGTAGAGCCGATCCGCCTCCTGGAGCCCCGCGCGTGCCGTGTCGTAGTCGCCCCGCTCCAGGTGCTCCACGGCGCGGGCGTAGGCCACGTCTCCAGCGAGCGTCCAGGCCTCGTATACCCAGGGCGTCTCCTCGGCGGCCTGGGCCGCGAGCCGCGCCGCCGCGTCGTACTCCCGGCGGTAGAAGGCGATGAGGCCCTCGAGGTAATGGGGGGACTCCAGGTCGAGGCCCCGGCTGCGCTCGAGCGACTGGAGCGCCGGCTCCAGGTACTGCTTCTCCAGGAGGCGCTGCCGCGTGGCCACCCACTCCTTGCCGCCGCTGCGCCGCGCGTCCTCCAGGGACTGGTGGTACAGCTCGCCGAGCACGCGGCCGCGCGCGTAGTGCAGCTCGGGCGAGTCGATGCCCTGCTCCCGGGCGCGCTCCAGTTCCTGGTGGGCGCGCTCCAGCTCGTGCATGGCCAGATAGCCGCGCCCCAGGGCGTAGTGCACCAGTCCCTCGCCGTGGTCACCCAGCTCATGCGGCTGTGAGGCGATCCGCACCATGCGCTCGCGCACGAGCTGTTGCTCCCGGCTGGTGTCGTGCAGGGGCAGCGTGTGGGCCGCGCGCAGGAACCATTCGATCTCCTTCACCTGCTGCCCGAGCTGTCCGGCCAGCCGCGCGCGCTGCTCGGAGCGTTGCCGGGTGGTGCGCGCCTCCAGCCCCGCGCGCGCGCCAAAGGCGGCGAGGACGAGGATGCTCGTCAGGGACACCGCGGAGACAGCCACCAGGGCGCGGTGCTTGCGCGCGCGCCGCCGCAGCCGGTGGAACAGGCTCGGGCGCCGTCCGAGGATGGGCTCGCCATCCATGTAGCGTCCGAGATCCTCGGCCAGGGCCCGGGCCGAGTCATAGCGCTGGTCCGGCTCCTTGCTCAGACACTTGAGGACGAGCGTCTCCAGGTCGCCCGGGAGGTGGGGCACGTGCGTGCGTGGGGAAGGGGGCTCCTCGTGGAGCACCTTGTTCAGCGTGCCCAGGACCGAGTCACCGGTGAACGGCGCCACGCCAGCGAGCAACTCATAGAGCGTCGCGCCCAGGCTGTAGACGTCGGAGCGGCGATCGATGCCACGCACATCGCCACGGGCCTGCTCGGGGGCCATGTACGAGGGCGTGCCCATCAGTGCCCCCGTCTGGGTGAGGGCGTGCCCCTGGCCGATGTCGTACGCCAGGCCGAAGTCCATCACCACCGGCACCCAGCGCCCATCCTCCGCGCGCTCGACCATGATGTTGGAGGGCTTGAGGTCGCGGTGGATGACGCCGAGCCGGTGCGCCTCGTGGACGGCGGCGGCGACCTCCCTCATCACCTGCACCTTCTCGGGCAGGGTCATGTCCCGGGCCGCCCGGTCGAGCCCCTCTCCGCCAATGAGTTGCATGGCGATATAGGCCTTGGCGCCCACCTCGCCGACCTCGTACACCTTGCAGACGTGGGGATGGTCGATGCGCGCCTGCGCGCGGGCTTCCTGGAGCAGGCGCATGACCTTGTCGGGATCCGCCCCGCGGATGAACTTGAGCGCCACCACCCGGCCCAGACGCGGATCCCTCGCCTTGTAGACCTCGCCCATGCCTCCGCTGCCCAGGCGCTCGAGGAACTCGTAGCGCTCCCAGTGGGGTACGGGGAACGCCGCTTCCGGGTGCGTGGGCCCGGAAGGGGTGGGGGAGGTGGTGGGCTCTGGCGCGAGCGTCGGCTCGAGGGTCCGCTCTTCCTGATCAGGCGTCGGCATGGGCGAGGAGGGGGCGGTTCTCTCCTGGCACACTGGCATGTGCCCTCCCGCTCCTCAAGAGCGGGAGGGGGCCACGCCACCGCACCGGGCGTGGCCACGGGTCATGCGGTGGCGTGGGAGAGGCTCAGGCACGCGCCCGGCGCACGAGCAGCAGGGCGGCGGCGAGCGGCAGCGCGAAGGGCAGATAGCGCCGCGCGTGGTAGCTCCACGAGTCGACCCGGTCCCCGAGCAGCATCAACAGCCAGTGGCTCGGGTAGTGGTCCGGAAGCCGGTAGGCGAGCTTGCGGACCACTCCGGACAGGCCGTGCAGGGGCACGGGTGCCAAAGACAGGCGGCATCGTCTTGTTGGGGCGGCCATGCATGGGGACCGCCGACTCACCGCGCTGGGGTTCCGGTGGGAAGCGCGTGTTGGGCCATGGCTGGGGATCCCTCATCATGGGGACTCCCGGCCGGTGCGAGGGCTCGAGGTCGACGCCCCAATAATCCGGTCTCAGCACGGGCTGCATGGACTGGTAGCCGGAGCGCCGTTGGATCGTCTCCGGAGTGGTCACCTCTGGTACGGGTTTCATCAGGCGTCTCCGTTCCTAGTGAAGGGTTGCGTTGGGGAAGAGCGCCACCTTGATGCAGCCGTCCCGCTTCTGGGCGAACGTGTGGTAGCCCTGGGGCGCCTGTTCGAGCGGCAGCCGATGGGTGAAGACCTTGCTCGGCTTGATCCGCCCGGCCCGGACGTGCTCGAGCAGGTGCGGCATGTAGCGCTTCACGCTGGCCTGGCCGGTGCGCATCGTCTGCGCCTTGTTCATGAAGGTGCCGATGTCGACGCCTGCCCACGGCGGGCCGTAGCCCCCCATGAGGGAGATGGTGCCGCCCTTGCGCGTCGCGTGGATGGCGAAGTTGATCGCCTGCGGGGAGCCGGCCTCCAGCTTTCCATAGACGCCGAGCACGCGATGCACCGGCGAGCCCGCCGCCTCGCAGCCCACGGCCTCGATGGTCACGTCGGCGCCGCGGCCCTCCGTCATGCCCTTCACCGTGGTGACGAGGTCGAGATCCTTGAAGTTGAGTGTCTCGACACCGAACCAATTCCTCGCGAACTCGAGGCGGTAGTCGACATGGTCCACCGCGATGACCCGGCCGGCGCCCATGGCCCAGGCCGACCACATCGCGAACAGACCGACCGGGCCACATCCGAGCACCAGCACGGTCTCGCCGCCCTTGAGGTCACCCATCTCCGCGCCCTGGTAGCCGGTGGAGAAGGCGTCGGTGATGGGCAGGGCGTCGAGATCCTCGACGTCATCGGGAATCTTCTCGGCGTCCACGCCGATGAAGGGCACGCGGACGTACTCGGCCTGGCCTCCGTCGTAGCCGCCCATGGTGTGCGAGTAGCCGTAGATACCGGTTCCCGCGTCGGTCGCCGGGTTGGTGCTGTCGCAGCACGAGGTCAGGCCCTGGGTGCAGAAGTAGCAGCCGCCACAGAAGATCTGGAACGGCAGCATCACCCGATCGCCCTTCTTGACTCCCCGGGCGTCGGGGCCGACCTCCTCGACGATGCCCGTGAATTCGTGGCCGAAGGTGAAGCCGATCCGGGTGTCGGGCATGAGCCCGTGCAACAGGTGCAGGTCGGAGCCGCAGATCGCCGCGGACGTCACGCGGACGATGCCGTCCTGGGGATGCTCGATCTTGGGATCGGGCTTGTTGCGCACCGCGACACGATAGGGGCCTTCATAGGTAAGCGCTCTCATGCGCCAAGGCTGTGGACGCCACCGACGATTGCCAATCAGACGTCTCCCCGGCAGGTCTGCCTTCAGGGGTCTGCCCGTTCTGGCCCGCTCGGCCGTCCCTTGACGGGTGTGCCACCTCTCCGGCCACGGCCCTCGATGAGACGCACTTCAATCTCACAGCACGATTGTATTTTTCATGTTCCCAACAATCGATAATTCAAGAATTAGTTGCTTAGGCAGCTAATCGTCAATACCGTGACTGCCCCTATTAACCAGGAGAACCCAGCATGGCCTTGCGCAACACCCTGTCCGTCGCCGCGTCATCGTTCATCTTCGGACTGTCCTTCGTTGGCTGTAACGCGGGTCCCGAGGCCTGGGAGGACGGAGCTGCCGCGGAGGGGGCGGGCGTCGAGCAACGGGAGCTGTGCTCGCGCCCGACGGACTATCCGTGGGAGGAGCCGGACTTCGCCAACGTCAAGAAGGCGATCACGGTGGCGCGCGACCAGATCTGCAAGCCGTATGTGCAGGGGAGCGCGGGCCCGGATGGGTTCGACAGCCCGGGTCTGGTCTATTACGCCTACAGCCAGGCGGGCTTCAATGTGCCGCGGGTGGACACCTGGGCCATTGATTCCTGGGGCCGCAGGGTGAGCCCCTTGGAGAAGCGCCCGGGGGATCTCATCATCTACCGCGCCTGCGCCGCGGGGAACATCTCGCACGTGTCGCTCTACGTCGGGCGCAACAAGAGCACCGGCGCCCCGCAGGAGATAAAGGCCTTCTACGTGCAAGACGGCGTGGGTGTGTATGACGGCCCCTCGCCGTGCTCCATCCCCTCTACCGCTGTCCGGGTGCAGGGCTGAGCATTCATGCGGGCATGATGGGACGCGGCATGTCCATTCCCGCCGCCCCGGATGCCCTCGAGAGGGAAGAAGAATGCCCTGTCTGGCCTCGAAGCGCGGAGGCCGGACGGGGTGCTTTCTTCCCGTGATGCCGAGTCTTAGGTTCCCCTCCAGTTCGAGGGAGGGGGATGTCGATGATCATCGGTTCGGTCGCGTTGCTCGCGGCGGTGCTCGCGAGCACGGCGCCTGTCTTGCCTGTCAAGGTTGGCAATGCACTCACACTGCCCGCGCAAAGACACGCGGTGCGGATGGACACCGGGGGCGGCCGACCGGCTACCTGGTTGCTCGCTGTCCAGCAGGAAGGCGTGGAGGGGCGAGGCCTGTCCTTCTACCGCTCGGAGGACGAGGGCCGCACGTTCCGCTTCTACGCCCCCATCCAGCCGGATGGAAGCCACGCGGATCGCGCGGATCTGGTCGCGGTGGGGCGGGACGTCGCGCTCGTCTACTCGTGGGAGTCCCCCGGCCTGAAGGCCTCGTCCCGGCATGACGTGTACTTCCAGTGGTGGCGCTACCAGCCGGACTCCCATGACTGGGCGCCAGAGCCCGCCGTGCGGATCTTCAACGCGGATGACTCCACGGCCTATACGAGGGCGCTGCTCGCGCGCGACTCGCGAGGCCGGCTGTGGGTACAGGCCTTCCGTCTGGACTCGGATGGGGGCTCCACGGCGGTGTTGTCCGTGTCCTCGGATGGAGGCGCGTCCTTCCAACGCCAGGCGAACCTGGGCCGGGTCAAGCGCCGTGGGGGCGGGCGGCTGTTGAGCGTGGGCTCCAAGCTCGTCTTCCTCTACGCCATGCATGACGGCTTCGAGCCCACGCGCATGCGCATCCGCCGCGACAGCGATCCGGTGGAGTCCTGGGGAGACGTGAAGACGGCCTTCTCCGACGGCATCTACCATGGCGCCGCGTTGAGCGCGGTGGCGGACGGGGAGGGGGGCATGCACCTGGTCTACAAGGACGAAACGGAGCGCCTCTATTACCGTCACTTCGACGGCACGAGCTTTGGTTCGCGCACGCTGCTGGAGTCGTCGCGGGACTGGGCGATGCAAGCGGCCACCACCCGGGTGGGCAAGACGCTGTATGTCTTCTACAACGTCATGCGCTCCGCCGGCAAAGCCTATGAGCTCCACGCCCGGACGCTGAAGGATGGCCGGTTCAGCGACCCGGTGGTGCTGGACTCGAAGCGGACCTTCAAGGGTTATCCCAATGCGCTGGAGACCCTGCCCGAGGGCGTGGACGACGTGCCCTGCTTCTTCGGCGAGTCCCCCGACGACAACTCGCGGGGGAACATGGTGCGCGTGAAGCTGGACGCGCCCGGTGGCGGCGGCCCGGCGGAGCCCCCACGGCCCGCGCCCTCGGACGACCTTCCTTCTCCGGGCCGGGAACTCTTCCGCGATGGCTTCTCGCGCAACTCCTCGCGCGGACTGGGTTCCGACTGGTCGCTGAGCGGGCTGTGGTTGGCCAATGGCAAGCGCGCGGTGAGCGACCTGGACAACGCCGAGGGAAGCAACCATGCGCTGGCCCCGCTCTCGCGCTGCCGGGACTGTCAGGTGGAGGCATGGTTGCAGCACTTCGCCGCGGACGAGGCGGGCGTGGTGCTGCGCGCCCAGGGGGATGCGTTCTACGCGCTCGTGTACCTGCCCTCGGGGCGCATCCAGATCCGCCGCTATCGCGACGGGAAGTCCACCGTGCTCGCGGAGGCCGCCAGTGGCCAGTCCTCCGCGTGGGAGGGAGCGACCTTCACCCTGGCCGCGTGGGGCACGCAGCCGGTGCATCTGGCCGCCTCGGTCAACGGCCAGGTGCGTCTGCGGGTGACGGATACGAGTTCGGCCGCCCCGAGCGACGAGGGACTCGCGGGCCTGCTCACGCCCATCGCGGGCATCTGGTTCGATGACTTCCGGGTGCGCGCGCTGGAGGACTGACGGGGCGAGGCCACTGCCTGCCTCCCTGTCCTGTGGAGTGAACAGCGCCTGTCCTCGAAAGAGGTCAGGCGCGGTCTGGCCCTCCTGCTGGGCGGATGACGGCAACCTGTACGCGGCCAATGGGGATGGCACTGGCTTCACGCTGGTCAATCCCCGGCCGGATCCCGTGTGGGACATCGCGGTCAGCCGGATTCAAGGGATGCCGGGCGCGCTGACGGGCTCGACCCTGACGACCCGGATCAGCCAGACGTGGAAGACAGGCCGGTACAACCGCAAGCCCACCGGCATGGTGTGCGTCGATGCCACCCTGTACATGGCCGTGCAGGATCTGGAGTGGGAGTTCGACGACGCGCCCAACGCGACGATCGCCAGGTCCACGGACCATGGGGCCACGTGGACCTGGGACTTGTCCGCGCCGATGTTCCGCGACTCTCGGGCTTCGAGAAGCAGACGGGCTCCACCTGAGCCGACAGTAGTCAACCCTCTCCCGTGGTTCTTCACTGGGGGTCGCATCTCGACCCGCACCGCGCGGGTGAAGTGTGCGAACCTCGCGGCGATGCGGCCCCGGAATCGTCTCCTGCTCCTCGTCGTCGTGGGGTTCTTGGCCCTATGGGGTGCGTTCCTCTCGTTCGCCCCATCGCCGGAAGTGGGCACCTCCTCGGAGGTGTCCGCGCCTCCTCGGCCGAGGGCTTCCGTCTCCAGCACCCGGCCCCCGGAGAGGGCGCGTGACTCGCGCGCCGAGCTGCGCACGGAGGAGAGGCCGATCGTGGCCGGGAGTGTCCCGCCCGCTGAGCGTGCCCCGCCAGCTCCTTCCCCACGGCCTCCTCGGCCGGAACAGGGTCAGGCGCAGCCCTCGGACGAGGTGCGCTCCGATGATGCTCGGCTTCGGGTGCGCTGGGGGAAACCGGGCCTGTGCGAGGAGGGGACTCGTCCGCTGGTGGACCGCGAGGCGCTCCTGTCGAGCTTCGTGGCCGGACCGGAAGGCGCGGGGCACATTCGCCGAGATCCGGACCTGTCGGCCTCGCACGCGGAGCTGGCCCGCGAGATGCTCGAGCGGGCGCACCGCCTCCTCCGCATGTTGTTGGGGGAGCGGGTGGACGCGGTCCGCGCTCCATCCGTCTTCCTCTACTCGAGCGTCGAGCAGCTCGTGAGTGCCGCCTGTGTCAATCGCGCGACCCGTGGCTACTACGACGGTGCCATCCACGTGGCCGCCGAGCGGGATCTCGGCGAGAGCCTGCTGCACGAGTATTCCCACCATGTCCTCAACCAGCTCGGCGTGCGCAAGCCGATGTGGCTCCATGAGGGGATTGCGATGCTGGTCGCCAGCGAGACGTGGTGGCAGGACCCGCGGCTCGGGTTGCATGACTGGCTGCCCGAGGGCCATCTGCCCTTCGAGGCCCTGGTGGATGCCTTTCCCCACACCGCGGATGAACTCTTCTCGGGCGCGGTCTACTACCAGAGTATCGCGATGGTGTTCTTCATTCGTACCCGCGGAACACGGCCGGATCTCGGTGCGCTCGTCGAGCAACTCGCCCGGGGGGAGGTGTCTGCGCGGAGTGCTTTTGCGTACGCGGCCGGACGGGAGGGCCGTGCGCTTCACGAGGCCTTCCGCGACTACGTGCGCATCCTGCCCGTGGCGTCTCTACCTGGGGCCCCTCCAGAGGGGAGGGGAGTGGGGGAGGGGCGTTGAAGCACCCCCCTTTCAAGGTCGATTGGCAGGCATCCCGCGCGATAAATTAGACGGGGTGGAAGTAGCCAACTGCCCCAATCGGGGCGTTCATTGGATACATCTTCCCCATGAACGCCCGATGCTGGACGCCCCTGGGGTACTCTGGTCCTCTGGGTTGTCTCACTTCTTCGCCGTCCCCTTGGGCTCAGGGCTTCTCTCCCTTGAGCACGCGCGCTGTCGCCACGTGTTTTCTCGCCTCCTCTGCCGACACATAGCCTTTCTTCACTTTCTTCTTGGCCGCTCGCGGGTGCTTGCGCAGTGTGGAGAGTTTCACCTGCTTCGCCAATTCCAGCAGCACCTCGCTGAGTTGCTCCGCGGATTCTTCTCCCTGTCCGCTCCACTCTTGCGGTTCTACCGCCGTCATCATCCCGCTGTAGGTCGCCTTCACCTCGGTCGCAATGTAAAAGGTGGAGACTTGCCATCCACGCTTGGCGGCTTCCTCTTCTTGGCCGACTTCCACTGCGGCTTTCACCACCGACAGTACATTGTACGCCATCACTGCTACCCCAAACGCCAACAGCGCCGCCTTCGGCTGTCCCAGACTTCGCACTTCACTTTCCAGCACTGCTTCCAACTCTCCGAACATTCCCTCTATCTTCCAGCGGCCCCTATACAACTCGGCTACCGCTAAGGCTCCCACATGGCGTGCTGGAGTATCCGGCGCACCATGACGGTCACGGGACTGCGCTTGGTAAAACGTTCCACAATCGCTTCTAGGGCCATGCTCATTCCTCGCGAATGGAATGGGGCAGGCTCCTTGGATTCGTCTACCGTCTCGGACCCACCTCCACCCGGGTGGGCCTTCTCTTGCCCACCTGACCGCTATGGTAGCACCCTCCACATGACCTTGAAAGTGGTGGCACTGGGAGCCCATCAGGCAGGTTGTGTTTCCCTCGGGCCGGATGGAGCGGCGGCACTACTCACGCGCCTTCCCTTGCTCGCTCACTTGCTCTACAGGCGGGAACGTGACGTTCCCGAGGGTGACGGTGCGGGGCCCCTGCGCTTCCCCTAGCTTGAAGTACTACGGGACCTGGACGCTGCTCGACGAACAGAAGCGCGCCCCGAGCTGCTCAAGCTCACGCAGGAGTTCCAGGCCTCCGTGCAGGCCCGCGACGAGTTTCTTTCCCTCGCGAGCCACGAGCTGAAGACCCCGCTCACCACCCTCAAGCTGCAAGCGCAGCTGCTCCAGCGCTGGGTGCGGAAGAACGATCCCCAGCTCATCGGCAAGGAGCGGCTCGGCCAGCTGGCGGAGCAGTCGAACCTGGGCGTTGGGATGTTCGGCTCACGGCACGAGCGCTCCCGAGGAAGAATATTGCCACCCCTGCCTTCAGGACGATAAGCCTTGACCATGCTCATCAGGAAAGCCACAGCCGACGATGCCAAAGCCATCGTTGAGATCATCCTCCCGACCATTCGCGAGGGCGCCACCTACGCGCTCGACCCGAACATGAGCGAAGCCGACGCGCTGGCCTATTGGATGGGACCCGACAAGGAGACGTTTGTCGCCGAGGAGGACGGCGCCGTTCTTGGCACCTACTATATGCGCCCGAATCAGGCAGGCGGCGGACGGCACGTTTGCAACTGCGGCTACATGACGAGTGCGGCGGCCACTGGCCGAGGAGTCGCTCGTCGCATGTGCGAGCACTCCCTGGAGCACGCGCGGTCGCGAGGCTACCGGGCCATGCAGTTCAACTTCGTTGTCAGCACGAACGAGCGCGCGGTGCGCCTGTGGCAGTCCCTGGGATTTGGGATCGTTGGCCGCCTGCCGGTCGCTTTCCAGCACCCCACGGCAGGCGACGTCGATGCCTTCGTGATGTATCAGCAACTCTGACTGACTACGGCCCGAGCTCCTTCCAGGAGCCGGTGGCGCCGAGCTGCGGAGCGGGCCGTGCCGTGGACCATCGCAACGGCACGCCGTCCTCGATCCACGTGCCTTCCGTGACGCGGAAGCGCAGGAGCCGCTCCGCCCCCGTGAAGGACTCGACCTCGGGCCCCTCCCAGACGATCTCGGTCTCACCGGTCAGCGACAGGAGCCCGCCGGTGTCGAAGTCGACGAACAACAGACCCGCACGCGGGTTGAGGACCAGGTTGCCAAACGTATTGAAGAGAAGGTTGCCATTGAAGTCCGGGGCCGTCAGGACGGTGCGGCCGGCCTCCTCCGTCACTCGCACGAAGCCGGGCTTGCCACCGCGATGCGAGACATCGACACCTTCGACCGGCTCGTCCCCGCGCGCGGCCGGCGACGCCGTGGCGATGAAGAACGTATCCGCGCGGTCGATGAGTTCGACGCTCGCACCGGACAGCCGCGGGCCTTCCTTCCGCACGGGTCGCGGCTCCGTGACACGGGAGGGCTCGGCCACGAAGACGGGCTCCCGTGCCTGGATGTACCGCGGGCAATTGCCGAAGCTCTGCTCGACCCGGACGACGAATCGGCCCTCGCCGAGCTCCACCACCGTTCCGTTCATCCGGTTGCGGCGGCGCGTCTCGAGCTGGATACCGAGAAGGCCCAGGGGCGCGCCCGGGAGGAGGTTCTGGCCCAGGGCATCTCCGAAGCCGGGGAAGGCGGAGACCACGAGCGTCCGCGGGTCGGGCGAGGCCACGAAGCCCGGTCGGCCCACGAGGATGGAGGCCCATGGACGTCGCTCACCATCCAGACTGCCGACGAGCAGGAAGGGCAGCTCGCGGAACAGCTCGCGATGCTGCTCCGGCATGAACGAGCGGATGACCTTGCGCCCGGTCTGCTCGAGGCGAGCACGCATTCCGACCCGCTCCTGGATGGCCTGCTCGCCGGCGTGGAAGGGTGACCGTTCGTGGGACCAACCCGGCAGCGGTGCACCGGGGACGTTCGGTGGGGTGTTCTGGGACATGACATGCTCCATGGATCAGGCAGTGAACCGCGTCGGCGTCCGCGGCATCGGCACGAAGCCGGGCAACGCCTCGATGCGCGCGAGCCACGCCCGGACGTTGCCGTAGGGCTCGAGGGACACGCCCCCCTCGGGGGCGTGGGCGGTATAGGAGTAGAGCGCCACGTCGGCGAGGGTTGGTGCCTCCCCGACGAGGAAGCTCCTGTGGGCCAGAGACGGATCGAGCACCGTGTAGAGCTGGGTGGCGATCGCCTTCGCGCGCTCGGCGTCGAGCTTCGCACCGAACACGGTGACCAGGCGCGCCGCCGCGGGACCCGACGCGAGCGGCCCGGCCGCGACCGAGAGCCACTGCTGCACCCGCGCGGCCGCGACCGGCTCTCGCGGAAGCCAATGTCCCGAGGGGTCGTACCGCGTCGCGAGATAGACGAGGATGGCGTTGCTGTCGGCCAGCGTCACCTCCCCGTCCTCGAGCACCGGCACCTGGCCGAACGGGTTCCTGGCCAGGAATCCGGGCGTCTTGTGCTCCCCCTTGGCGAGATCGACGTCGATGAACTCCGACGGGAGCTTCAGCAGGGACAGGAACAGCTCGACCCGGTGCGAATGGCCAGACAGGGCGTAGCGATAGAAACGGAGGGGACGGACGGGGACGGTCATGGGCGATGCGCCTCGCTTTCGAAGGGAAAGATGCTCGTTGCCGCCCGCGAGCGGAATGCGCGTTCCTGACAAGGCACTGTTCCACATCGCGGAATGGTTGCGTGGACCGAGTCGAGACCATGTCGCGCGCTGGAGCACGGGCTCCCCTACCGGAACAAGGCCAGATCGATGGCATTGGCCATCGCCTCGTAGCCGGCCCCGTTGGGGTGCAGGTGGTCGCCGCTGTCGTACTCCAGGCGCATCTGGAGCGGGTCGGCCGGGTCGCGCATGGCCGCTTCGAAGTCGATGATGCCCTTGGCCTGTGCGGTGTTGGCGCGAATCCAGGCATTCACCGCCTGCCGTTTGGCCTCGGCCTCCGGGCTGTAGTACGGCGCGGCCATGCCCTTGAGCGGGAGCAGGGTGCCCAGGAACACCTCGACGTCGCGCGCCTTCGCCTGGTCCACCATGGTCTGGAGGCCGGCGATGATCTCGTCGGCCGTCACCGCCTGCGCCGGCACGAAGCCTCCGAAGCCGATGTCGTTGATGCCGATCTGGATGATGGCGTGGGTGACCCCCGTCGTGCCCAGCACGTCACGCTGGAAGCGCTCCACGCCCCTGGCTCCGATGACGTCGTTGAGCACCCGATTGCCCCCGATGCCCTGGTTGACCACGCTGAACCCTTGCAGCGCCGGGTCGGCCGCGACGCGACGCGCGAGGAAGTCGGGGTAGCGGTTGAGCGCATCCACGGTCGACCCCGCGCCGTCGGTGATGGAATCCCCGAAGGCGACGATGACTCCGCGGGCATCGTCGTTGCGCACGTCGAGGCCGGTCACCCAGTAGTACGACTGCCGTGTCTGCGTTGGGGTGAAGGTCGCGCTGCCGAGGGCGTTTCCGGCCGCGACCGAGATGGTCTGCTGTCCCAGCGAGTGCACGGTCGCCACGGGCGTCGTCTGGGGCACGTACACGGTGACCGCCACGTCCGTCTGGGACGGGAGCGAGAAGCTCGCCTCGTCACTCCAGGCCTCCTGGCCGGCGGGGACCGTCACGGACTCCTGACCGTTGAAGCGCAGGAGGGTGTCCGTGGTGGCATTGATGGATGCGCCGCCAGTGCCTCGGGCGATGTGCACGCCGCCGAGGGTGACTGGAGCGGTGCCGAAGAGGTTCGACACCCGCACCCGAACCTTGTCCCCGCCGGCCGATACCCGCATCACCTGTCGTATCGATTGGTCCTGGAACGATTGCGGCTCCGGCGGCGGCACCCCCGGTACTGGAATGGTCTCGTTGTAGTCCTGCGGCGCGGCCGTCCATGTGGCCTGCAATCGCCGCGCACCGCCGTCATCGTGCGTGTGCTATCATCGGACCTCGCGCGTTGGCGCGTCTGTCGATTGCCCTCTTTCTCTTACAGTACACTGCGCCCGAGGTGGTTCGAACGGTGGGTATGTCCCTCCGTTCAGCCCTCCCGGAAGCCCCGCACGTCCGTGTCTCGCGCCCGAGCTGCTATTTTCCGCCTGCCCAGACGAGGCAGACGCAAACGTACGCGGGTTCCCTCTCCCTCGCGGCTCTCCAATTCCAGGCGGCCACCGTGTTGCAGCACGATGCCCCGGGCCAGGAACAATCCCAGCCCCAGTCCCCCGCGATCATGGGGCGTGCCCGCATGGGCCCGGTAGAAGCGTTCGAAAATCCGCTCCCGTTGTTCCGCCGGGATGCCAATGCCCTGGTCGTGAATGGAGATCTCCACCGCGTCACCGTCGGGAGTGACGGCCACCTCCACGCCCTGGCCCACGGGTGAGTAGCGTGCGGCATTGTCGAGCAACTCGGCGAGCACCTGCACCAACCGCGCGCGATCTCCGAACACCCACGTCTCGGGAGCCGGCTGGAGGTGGATGGGATTGTTCGGGTGATTGGCATGGGTCCGTGCGATGGCTGTTTCCACCAGCGCCCGCAACTCCACCGACTCCTTCTCGAAGCGCAACTGGCCACTCTGGAGTTGCGAGGCATCGAGCAGCGTCCGCACCAACCGATCCATGCGATCCACGCCGCGGCAGATGCCCTCGAGCAACCGGCTTGGCGTGGAGGCGGGGTTTTCCGCGCGTCGGGAGAGCTGCGCGAAGGACTTCATCACCGTCAGGGGCGTCTTCAGCTCGTGCGCGGCCATCCTCACGAAGTCTCCCTGGAGGCGCTCCAGCTCGATGGCCTGGGTGATGTCGCGCGCCACCGACACCGCGGCGATGACACGGCCCGACTCGTCGCGGATGGGCGCGGAGTTCAGCCGGAGGACGAGCTGCCGGGGCGCTTGGGGCCCGGTGATGATGAGATCCGTGTCGCTCACCTGCTCGCCTCGCAGGGAGCGGACCATGGGCAGCTCCTCGAAAGGAAGGTCCTGCCCGTCCAGCCCCCGGGGGCGATGGTGCGGATACACGGAGTCCAGCCGGGTCCCCTCGAGCATCGCCTGCCCGAAGAGCTTCAGCGCGGCCCGGTTGGCGAGGGTGATGACTCCCACGGCATCGGTCACGATGACGGCATCGACCATGCCTTCGAGGATGGCCTGGAGCTCCGCCGAGCGCTGCCGTACCTGGGCGAGCAGCCGCTGCCGCTCCTCCTCCTGACGCTGGCGCTCGGCGAGTGTGCGTCTCAGGGCGAGGGCCCGTTCCGAGCGGGCCATGGCCAGGCCGCTCGCCCCCAGCCCTCCCCAGAGCATCACGCACAGGGCCACCACCCACGCCTCTTGCCGGCGCACCGCCTTGAACAGCACGCCTTCGTCCGTCGAAGCGAAGACCCTCCAGCCCGCCTGGGGGACGCTCACCTCGGTGAGGTGCCGTCCCCGGTCCAGCTCCTGTTCGTGTTCCCACGTCCGCAGCTCCACGAGGGTGAGCTCGCACAGGGACCGCACGGGTTTGCCTCGCGCTCGTGCCCAGGTGAGCAACTGCTCCTCGCTCGGGTGGGCGAGGAGCGCGCCAGCGGGGCTCGCGACATAGAGGATCTCCGAGGGAGACAGGTTGGCATGGCGGACCATCTCCGTGACCTGGGGGAGGAAGAGGTCCACGCTCACCACCCCTCGCAGCCGGCCCTGGTCGTCGAAGAAGGCCCTCGAGAGCGTCTCGTAGGCCTGGTCCTCTTCGACGTAGGGCTCGGAGATGACGATGCGGCCCCCGCTCGCGCGCGCCTGCTGGTACCAGGGCCTCCGGAAGTAGTCGTAGGCGGGCGTGGACCACTCATAGGTGAGGAGGGGAAGACCTCCACGTCTCGCCTCCTCCCGGTGGAGGTAGGGCCCCATGTAGCGCGTCCCTGGCACGAACTGCTCGGGCTCGAACCACACCCCGAGCCCGTAGGTGCTCTGCGGTGCGGAGGCCAGTACGCGGCGCATCAACTCCTCGAGCGCCCGCTTCTCCTGAAGGGGGCCCACGAGCACGGCCAGGGTATCCATGAGCTGCTCGGCGCCACGCAGCGTGGTGCCCAGCTCCGAGGCCAGCTCCTGGGTGCGGGCCTTCTGTTGGACCAGGGCCTCTTGCTCCTGGCCGTGGCGGGCTCTCCTGTCGACATCGAGCAGTCCGATCGTGAGCAGCACCCCCACCACCCCCGTCAGCAGCAGGGCGAGCGAGAGCGACCGGCGCGCGGTTGCCTTCTCGCGGCTCGAGGGGGAGCGATCGTGGATGTGAAACAGGTCGATGATGTCCTCCGGTCCCATCTTGATGGGTGAGGGCGGAAGAGCGTTCTGCCAAGCCATGCCTCCTTCCTGGGAGGGCCATCAACGTGGCAAGCCTTACTTGCCGTGGAGGCGGCGGGAATCGAACCCACGTGTTCGTTCGTCGCTGTCGGAGCGCGCTCACATACTCCGAACGGCCCCGCTAGGATCCAATGGGTCCTCGTTTCGACAGAGGACCCGACCATGCGCCTTCGAGCGTGCATCGCACTTCTGCTCTACGTCTCCGCCTGCGCTACGTCAGCGCCGAGCCCGGAAGAGCCCGTGGACTGGGACCCGAGGTATGCCAACCTCCAGCGAGCGGCGAAGCTGCCCTGGACGGACGGGGGGCGGTGCGCCGTCCGCGAAGCTTCCGAGCCCTGGCCCGTGCTGGCGGAGCGGTGCTATCAGGCCCTCGACCATGACCGGCTCGAGTTTCACGACCTCACGGGACGATGCTCGGTGGCCTCCGCGGGCGCTGCGGCCATGGGGCTCGGGGTCTGCGTGCTGGCCGCACCGGAGATCATCGTGGGAGCGGTAGTTGTGGCGGGTGTGGTGGTGGTGGGCTTCGCGATCTCAGAGGCGCTGGAGGCTTACGAGAAGAGGGGCCGTCCCCAGGTTCGGCCTGGTGCTGAGATGACGGAAAAGCGAAAAAAAATGACACTCATCGTCTACGCGCCTGCGCTCGTGGGCGACGACAGTCGACCTGTGGCCGTGGTTCATGGGATGGAGCGTGTGTTCCCTGGCCCGCGCCTGGGATGGACGACTTCACTGGACGGGCAGCGTACCCTCTTGGCGAATCGCGATGCATGGCTGGCCCAACAGAGGATGGACCGAGAATTTCCGCTCCTCCACAACGGCGATGAGCGTGCTTTCGTCTCGGTGTATGGAACGGAAGCGCCTGCGACCAGTTCGCCGGGCGGTCAGGCCCAGCTCGAAATACACGCAAAGCTCCCACTGAGCCCAGAAGGCATTGCAGCGGCAGCGGATGTGCTGGAGGCCGTGGCAGAAACCGCGCGCGCGTACTGGGGGCATGCTACGCCGTCCAAGGCGTCGCTGGATATCGCGCGCCAGACGAAGAATCGGCCAGACGACCTGGAGCCTCCTCCTCGCGGGCTGCCGATGATCAAGTCGCCTGGTGCCATGCGCTCGCCTGAGATTCCGCATCGCCTCGGGTGGCTAAGCTACTGGTCGGCCGCTGCGGCACGGGCCATCGGCTTTCCGGACCCCTCCCGCGACGCGGAGTTGCTGTCACGCTCACGGCGTACCGCGACGGGCGGGTGGGTCGTGCAGCTCACGGATGCGCCGCTCGACCTGGACAACCCCGCCCACCTGGACGCGCTCAAACGGGCCTACGAGCGCTTCCCGGAGATTGGCGGACGCTCCGCCTCTTGAGGCTCGGCACGGCTCGCGCTGGCCGCACTCAGGGCTCCTTCGCTTACCCCTCGGGGAAGGTAACTCTGCCGAGCCGACACCTTCGACACCTTCTGCCGGCCAACAACAGCCACATTGACACAGGCTGCGCCGGGCGATAGCCCGAGGGTGTCGGCTGATGGACGGGAACGCTCCCGCCTCGCTTGTCAGGCTGCGCTCCTTGGCCCAGGGTCGTCTGGATTCAGCGGTCCAGGGGGGACTCGTCAATGGGAAACATTCGCGAAGTGTTCGCTGTGGTAGGAGTGATGTCCTCGCTCTGGCTCGCCTGCGGGGGTGAACGGACGAGTGTCCCTCGGTGGGAACAGCACCCCGGCGTGTCCCCTTCGACGCTCTCGCCCAGCCTCTCGGTGTGGTTTTTCAGCGGACCTATCTTCAGGATGGCTCGCTTCACGAGGAAAAGCTGCTGGATGCACATGGGCGGATGCTCCATTGGCGGTCCCTCGGGCCCAATGGCGGCACCGAGTTCGAGATCTTCTCCGTCTACGATGCCGCGGGTCGTGAGGTGATAAGGGAGGAGCACGGACCCGAGTCCGACCAGCTCTCCACATGGGAATACGCGTCTGACGGACTCTTGCTCGCCCATTATTCCGACTACCCCGTGACGGGAGACCTCTTTCATTACGATGCCAGGGGACGTCTGCTCCATGTCGAGAAGATTCGCGATGGGGATCACTCCTCCACCGAGTCCTTCGTCTATGACGAAGCGGGCCTCAAGGTGGAGGTCCGCGACACGGGGGTTGACGGAATCCTGTACGGGATAACCAGATTCGACTACCACGAGAACGGTGTCTTGAAGCACTCCATCTATTACGCGACCTCGCACGGCGGGTCACGGGAGGAGATCTTCGATTCGGCGGGACGGTTGCTGCGCGAGCGTCTCTCCTCCTCCTCTCACCACGCCACCGTCAGCTCAACCGATTGGCCCGCATGGTCTCGATCACCGCCCGCAAGCCGGCGGAGATGTATTTCCGGGCCGGGTAGTACAGATACAGCCAGTCTTCCGGGGCGCACCACGGGTCGAGGCAGCGGATCAGTGCGCCGTCGCGGATCAGCGTCTCCGCCCGGTTCTCCCAGACATAGGCCAGGCCTCCGCCCGCCAAGGCCGCTCGGATCAGCAGGTCGTGGTCGTCGGAAGAGAAGGGCCCGGTGGGCTGAAACTCCACGGTCCGGCCGTCCTTCTTGAACTCCCAGGCGTAGCGCATGCCCGAGGGATAGAGGTTCTGAAAGCAGATGTGAGCCTTCAGTTCGGCGGGGGTGCGCGGGACCGGCCGAGCCGCGAAATAGGCCGGCGAGCCGACGACCGCGAAGCGCAGGCGGGGATTGATCCGCACGGCCGTCATGCCGTCGCGCAGGCTTTCCCCCAGCCGGATGCCGGCGTCGAAACCCTCCTGGACGATATCCACCAGTCGATCGGTGGTGACGATCTCAAGCTCCAGGTTGGGATGGGAGGCGATCAGGGGTCCAAGCACGGGACCCAGGATGAAGGGCGCGATCGAACTGGGCGCATTGAGCCGCACCTTGCCGAACGGCGAGTCCCGGAACTGATTCAACCCGTCCATGGCCGAGCCGATGTCCCCGAACGCCGGCGCCAGCCGCGACAGCAGCATGGCCCCCGCGTCGGTGAGCGATACGCTGCGAGTCGTGCGGTTCAGCAGCCGGATGCCGACGCGGGATTCCAGATTGCTGACCGCGTGGCTGATGGCCGAGGCCGTGACGCCGCGCTCCTCGCCCGCCCGCTTGAAACTCTTGTGGCGGGCAACAGCATCGAAGGCGGCCAGTTCCGAAAGATCCGTCGTGCGCATTGCTGAATCATACTCAGGATTGAGCGGAAGATTTCCAATCTAATCATCGTGGTCGTGAAAGCGCACTTTTCTCCTCGAAGCCGGGTGGCACTGACGCCGCCGGCCAGAACAGGAGCGTTTCAAATGGCTGATTTCATCCCGCCCGCCCAGAACCCCGGCTCGATCTTCGCCGACATGCGCGGCCATCACGTCGCCGTCCGCACCCCCAGCCTGGAAGAGGCCAAGGCCTTCTACGTCGGCAAGCTGGATTTCCGCGTCGTGGCCGAATGGGCCTATGGCGACGAGAACCTGGCCTATCTGGCTCCGCCGACCGACGATCATTTCTACATCGAGGTGCTGGGCGGCGGTGAGCCGGCGCCGGCCGAAGTCCGCCCCTATACCGACCTGGCCGACAGCCTGAAGTACCGCGGCTATCATCACTTCTGCCTCAACGTCTCGAACGTCGAGGAGACGGTCGAGAAGCTGCGCGGACGCGGCGTCACCATCGTCACCGAGCCGTTCGTGCTGGAGGCCATCCGCCGCAAGCTGGCCTTCTTCCGCGACCCGTTCGGCAACCTGATCGAGCTGGCGCAGGTGCTGTCGTGAGCGGCGCCCTGCTGCGCGTCGGCGCCGGCCCGGGCATCGGGCTGGCCACGGCGGAGCGCTTCGGCCGCGAGGGTTGGACCCTGGTCCTGGCCGCTCGAAGCCTCCGTACGCTCTACGCCGGTGAGGCCGTCAGTGGACATGCCGCGGCGTTCGGACAATCATTTTGCACATTCGTTGTGCTCAGGAGGACCGCATGCGCGCCACCCGCATCATGGCAAACCTTCACGTGGCTGACGTTGAAGCAGCGAAGAGCTTCTACACCGACTACCTCGGGCTGAGGACCGAGGAGTTCAACATGGGATGGGTGGCCCGCTACACCTCTCCCGACACCGGAGCGAACGTCCAACTCGTCACGCGCGACGCGTCCGCACCCGAAAACCCGGTCATTTCCATCCACACGGATGACATCGAAGGTGCTTACGAGGAAGCTTTGCGCCTCGGCTACGAGATCGTGCACCCGATCACGACAGAACCCTGGGGTGTACGCCGGTTCCTCCTCCGAGCTCCCGACGGCAACGTCATCAACATCGTGCGCCATCGGGACTGACAAGGTCGAGGAGGAGATGCCGCTGCGCTCCGTCCCAGGGCTAATCCTCGAAGCGGGTCCACAGCGGCGCCAGGGTGAGGGACTGATTGCCCTCGGAGGGCAGCTCCACCTGCTCGCGGTGGACGTCGGTGCCCGAGTCGTCGTGACGGATGGCGATGAGGGTGTAGTCGCCGCCAGGCAGCAGGGAGAAACGCCGGACGCCATCGCTCACGCGCTTGCCCATGAAGCCCGTGGACAGCTTGCCGTAAAGCCCTTGCCGGGGAGCGAGCAGGGGCAGCTCCCCGGGAATCGGAAGCCCTCCCTGGGAGGGGCGTCCTCAGGGTGAAGTGGCCATCCCACCGCGTGTACACCCTCGGGAAGAAGCCACCCCTGACTCCCACCCCCACCTGGGAGACAGGCGCCGAGCTGAGCGCATCCACCACCTTCCCCATCACGTCCATCTTCCTCGCCAAGGTGAGAGGGAGGGAGAAGTGGCCCTCAGGCGAGTCAAACCCCTTGCCGTTGAGCTGGAAGGGGGTGACCGGCCCACCGTCCTCGTGCACCACGGCCCAGCAGCCGAGGCCGCGCCCGGAAGACGAGCTGGATCGTTGATTCGCCCGAGGACACACGCACCCGGACGGACCCGCGCCCCTCGGGCTCCACGCCCCGTGAAGCCGAGGCATCCAGCCTGCTCAAAGAGTGGCGCTCTGGCCGGACGGTGCGCTGGACATCCGCATGCTGTCCAACCCCAACGCCTCCAGATGGACCCCTCCGCCATCCAGCCGCACGAGCGTGTCCGTCAGCGCGAGGCTCCTCAGGGACAACCCACCGGCACGCGCGGTGAATGCGAGCGGGGTGGGCAGCGGACGAGAGCCAGCCGTTGGTGGTGTCCTCCTCGCGCCTGTCCCTCGAGGCCAGGGGCGCTCACCCGGCTGCCCCGCTACCGTGCGCTCTCCCGCGGGCCGCGCGGGCACCGCGGCGGTCCCTTCCAGCTCCACATTTCCGGCGAGGACACGCTCCAGCTCGCCTGGCTCGAAGCGCCGCTCTATTTGGGGAAGAGTCCGCCCCCGCGCACAATCATCCCGGACCCCGTCGAGAGCCCCCGCTCCCGACTGTTCCCCCCCAACCATGGCGAACCTTCCCACCTTCGAGATGTCTCCGTTCGTCCCCACGCCTCCCGAGCCTTCTCGACAGGCCTCCACGTCCCACGGGCGCCGCCCCTGGCTCATGGCACGACTGGACTCCCTGCTCTCGGAGTCCCTGCGCAATGCCACGCCCACGGACCTCATCCGTCACCGGATCATGGTCGGGGCCGCCTGCATCCTCTTGCTGTTCAACTCCCTGTTCCTGCTGTGGTCCATCACCCAGCGCAGTCTCCCGCTCGGGGTCATGGCCAGCATCGCCGGCCTGGGCTACCTGGTGACACTTCTGCTGGCACACAGGACCACCACGTCCACTCCGCCCGCCATGCTCCTGTTGGTGAACATCACCATCGGGCTGGTGGGTTCCACCTTCATGGACAAGAATCCTGTCGGTGGCGCGCATGCCATCAACATGATGCTGCCCGCCCTCGCGGTGTACCTGGTGGGGCCACGCATGGGGCTGTCCATCACCCTCTTGTTGTTCGCGGCCCTGGGGTTGGCCCATCCGTTCTACCGAGCGGACAATGGCATCGACACCAGCGCCATCACCCTCGAGTTCATCTGGTTCATCCACGTCTTCGCGGGCATCGCCTTCGTGGGGGCCTGGGGCCTGGGCTCACTACACAGCACCGCGCGCGAGGCGGCGCAGCTCTCGCTCGAGCGGACGCTCAAGGAGCTGCGGGAGAGCGAGAGCAAACTCAACAGCGTCATCGAGAGCACCGACGACCTCGTGCTCTCGCTGGACCGTGAGGGACGCCTGCTCACCGTGAACTCGGGTGCCAGGCGCGTCTACCTCCAGCGCGCTGGCATCTCGCTCGAGCCGGGACAGCTGCTCTTCCATCATGACAAACCAGAGGAGCGCAAGGCCTGGGAGGCACGCCTCGCCCAGGTGCTCCAAGGCCAGCGCCTGCGCCTGGAGCAGACGTATGTGGAGGGGGGTCCCCGCCTCGTCCTGGACATCAGCATGCATCCCATTACCGGCGAGGACGGCCGGGTGGTGGGGGTGACACTCTTCAGCCGCGACGTCACCGCCCGCCGGGAAGCCGAGACCCGGCTGGGGGAGATGCACCGCACCCTGGTGGACGTCTCGCGGCAGGCGGGCATGGCCGAGGTCGCCACGGGGGTGCTCCACAACGTGGGCAACACCCTCAACAGCGTCAACATCTCCACCAACCTCGTCACCGACCGGCTCCGCCAATCACGCGTCTCGGGCCTGGCCAGGGCCGCCCAGCTCCTGCGCGAGCACACCACGGACATGGCCTCATTCCTCACCGCGGATCCGCAGGGCCAGAATCTGCCGGCCTATCTCGTCGCCGTGTCCGACCAGCTCCAGCAAGAGCGGGATGCGCTGCTCCAGGAGATGCGCTCGCTGGGAGAGAGTGTCGATCACATCAAATCCATCGTCAGCATGCAGCAGAAGCACGCGAGGGCCGCGGGGGCCGTGGAGCAGGTGGTGGTGCCGCGGCTCATCGACGAGGCGCTGCGTCTGCACGCCGTCTCCTTCGAGCGCCTGGGCATCCGCATCGAGCGCGACTACGCCCAGGTGCCTCCCGTCTACGTCGACCGGCACAAGCTGCTGCAAATCCTCATCAACCTGCTGAGCAACGCGAAGCAAGCGCTGGTGGACAGCACGAAACAGGACAAGCGGTTGGAAATCCACGTGAGGCGAGCGCCCGAGGAGGGCCCGCTGCTGCTCGAGGTGGTGGACAATGGCGTTGGTATCGCGCCGGAGAACCTGGCGCGGATGTTCACCCAGGGCTTCACCACCAAGAAGACGGGACACGGCTTCGGCCTGCACATCAGCGCCCTGGCCGCCGCCGAGATGGAGGGACGGCTGACCTGCTCCAGTCCTGGCCCCGAGCAGGGCGCCACCTTCACGCTCGAACTGCCGATCGGCGCTGGGGAGCCGTAGCGGCGGTAACACCAACCCACTCACTGCCGTCACCGAGCGCCTCGAGGCGGAACACGTCACGGGGCTCTCGCTCGTGATCATCCAGGAAGGCAAGACCGTGTGCCTCAAGGGCCATGGCCTGGCGAACCTGTCTCGTTCAGCGGGAGCATCACCGTGAAGGCGGTTGCTCCGCCATCCGTGCGCACGAGGCGGATGCTGCCGGAGTGTGCTTCCGCGAGGAGGCGAGCGATCCACAAGCCCAGCCCGAACCCACCATGATTTCTCTCGGAAACGGCTCGCTCGAAGCGCCAGAAGATGCGCTCCTGGTCCTCCAGCCCGACGCCGACGCCGTGATCCACCACCGTGAGGAAGGCCTGGTCCGCATCCCTCCGCACAGCCACCTCAACGGGCCTTCCCGCCCCGAACTTCAGTGCGTTGTCGAGGAGTTCTTCAAGGATCTGGTGCAGCCTCGCCCGGTCGTAGTGTCCCATGACCGGAGAGGGAGCATTCAGGGTGAGGACGCAACCGGCCTGAAGGGCCTTGTTCCGCACTTGCTCCACGACGGCACTCGCGACCGCCGACAAGTCGACTTCCCGCCGTGTGAGCCTCAGGCGGCCGGTGACGAGCTCGGACACGTCAAGCAGCCGCTCTACCAGGCGCGCCAGGCGGTGCAGGTGTTTTCGTGTCGTTCGCGCCTTCACCCCGAGCGCTTCCAGCGAAGCCTCGGCACGGCCTTCGTTGCTCAGGCTTCGGACCAGGGACTGGACGTTGAGCGACAGGGCGCTCACGGGCGTGCGCAGCTCATGGCTGACGAGGTTGAGAAACTCGTCTCGCACCCGCACGGACTCGCGCAGGACCTTCTTCTCGATCTCGTTGCGGATCACCTCCCGGCGCACGCGAGCCATGTCGAGTTGGGTGCGCACCCGGACCATGAGTTCGCGCGCAGAGAAGGGCTTCACCAGGTAGTCATCCGCTCCGCTCTGCAAGCCCTCCACCGTGGCCTCATCGCCCGCCCGCGCGGAGAGCAGGATGATGGGGATGGCGCGCGTGTCCTTGTCGGCGCGCAGGGCGCGCACCAGGCCAAAGCCGTCCAACCCCGGCATCATCACATCGGAGAGGACCAGGTCCGGCGGCCGGGCGCGCGCCCGCTCGAGCGCGTCGTTCCCGTTCGTGGCTGTCTCGACGTGGGGGAAGACTCGCCCGAGCAACCCAGCGACGTAGGTGCGTAGGTCGGAGTTGTCGTCGACGAGCAGGATGCGGGAGCGCGCGAGCTCCTCGGGCACGTCCAGCGTCGGGTCATTCGACGCTCCGGCGTTGGGGGTGTCCGTGCCCGTGGAATCCGAGGACCAGCGCTGCGCCTCCTCGACGAAGGGCGCGGCCCCCGCGGAGACAGAGCCCGGCCGGGGCGTGCGCTCGATTCGCTCTGGAGGCAGGTGGGCCGAACCACGCGGCAGGAGCAGGGTGAAGGTCGTACCCGCACCGAGCTTGCTCGCCACCGAGACGCTGCCGCCGTGAAGCTTCACCAGCTCCTGCACCAGGGCGAGGCCGATGCCCGTGCCCTCGTGGCTTCGTCCCTGGGTGCCACGGACGCGGTAGAAGCGCTCGAAGACGCGCGGAAGCTCTTCTTCGGGAATTCCCACCCCCGTGTCCTGGACGGTGAGGACCGCCTTGTCGTCCCGCCACCCGAGGCCAATCCGGATTTCACCTTGATAGGTATACTTCACCGCATTCGAGAGAAGGTTCAAGACAACCTTCTCCCACATCTCCGGGTCGACGTAGAGGGGCTCGGGCAGGGGAGGGCAGTCCACCACCAGCCTCAAGCCCGCGCTCTCCACCGCGGATTGAAAGGCGCTCGCGAGGTTGCGAGTCATGGCGGAAAGGTCCGTCGGCACGTAGTGGGCCTGGGCCCGGCCCGCCTCCATCCGCGAGAAGTCGAGCAGTGTGTTGACCATCTTGTAAAGCCGCAAGGCATTGCGGCGGATCAGGTCGAGCTTTTCTCCTTCCAACGATTTTTCCGGCTTGGACAGCGCGTCCTCGATGGGGCCGAGAATGAGCGTGAGCGGAGTCCTGAATTCGTGGCTCACGTTGCTGAAGAACGCGGTCTTCGCCCGATCGAGCTGGGCCAACTCTTCTGCCCGCTGCTTTTCCTGTTCATAGGCGCGGGCACTGGAGATGCTGGCCGCGAGTTGTCGCGCCAGGAGTTGCAGGAATCCGCGGTACTCGTCGTCCAGCGCGACCAGTGGGCTCAGGCCCGCCACCAGCACGCCCGTGGCCATGGTATCCGCGCCCATGGGCACGGGAAGAACGAGGGCGCGCGTCGCGGGCTCGGGCCAGGGGCCGCCGGGCAGGCGTCCAAACTTCAAGTGGAGGTCTTCGACCAACGCCTCCTGCCTCAGGCGAGCAACGGTGGCGAGCGGCCACGAGCGGGTGTTGTCGAGGCTCAGTTCGAGGGGGGCCGCGGGGGCTCCCCGTGCAAGGCCGGCGCAGCTCACCAGGTGGGCCTTCTCGGCCTCGACGACATAGAGGAGCGCGAAAGGCAGATCATTGCCGGCCTGCGCGAGGACTTCTTCCAGCGAGCGGAAAATCCTTTCGACTTTCTTGTCGAGCGCCGCTCGAATGGACAGTTCCCGGAGTATCCCCAGCCGGCGGTCACCGACCACCTGGCGCGTCGTCTCGCTCGAGATGGCGAAGAGGCCCGCGATCTCTCCCGTCTCCCCGATGGTCGGGTTGTAGGACCAGGTGAAGTAGGCCTCTTCTCTCAAACCGCCAGGCCGCCGCGCGAAATTGACGTTCCCGTTCTGGAGGAACAGCGGCTCTCCCGTCTCGTGAACGCGCTTCATCAAGGGGCCGAGGAGCGCCCACTCCTCGGCAAGCGCCTCACTCCCGCGCGCCCCCAGGGTCTGGGGATGCTTCGTCCCCAGGATGGGACGAAACGGATCGTTGTAAAGCATGCGGAGTTCGGGTCCCCAGAAAAGAATGATGGGGTAGGGGGAGCGGAGCATCGTGCTGACGGACGTCCGCAGGGATTGGGGCCAGGCTTCGACCGGGCCCAGCGAGTTCTTGGACCAGTCCATGGCGCGCATCAGCGCGCCCATCTCGCCACCGCCTTGAATGAAGCTCTCCTCGACGCCCCGTCGCGGGAGTGTCGTGCGGTGCGCTGGCGAGACCGCGCCCTCCTTCTGTTCGGAGGGAAGCGAGAAAGAGAAGGTGCTGCCCGTGCTGGAGGTCTGCTCGAGCCGGATCCGCCCACCGTGACTCTCCACGATGCCCTTGGCGATGGAGAGGCCCAGGCCATGCCCCTCGCGCTTGTTCTGCGCCTCGTGCCAGTAACGATCGAAGATGTGCGATTGCGCCGCGAGGGGGACCCCCGGGCCGGTGTCCGTGACGCTGAGGCGGATGTCCCCGGTCCCCGCCTCGGCCTCGGCCCGCAGGAGGATGCGGCCCCCCGGGGGGGTGAATTTGATCGCGTTGGAGAGCAGATTTCCGAGCGCTTGAAGGATTCGTTCCTTGTCGCACCACAGGAGGAGTCCCGGCTCCACTTCGAAGTCGAGTTGCAAGCCTTTCTCGGCCGCGTGAGGCTCGAAGGATTCTCGGGCATCGCGGACGATTTCCTCGACCCTCTGTGAGTGGGCCTGGATGGAGAGCGTTCCGGCATCGATGCTCGCCATATCCAGCAGGTCATCGAGCAGCCGGTGCATCCGGTCGGCGGAACGACGAATGGCGTCCGCCTGCTTGCGCACGCGGGCGAACAGGTCCCCCTCCGGGGACATTCGCCGGAGGAGCTCGGCGGAGGTGCGAATGGCGGTGAGCGGCGAGCGCAAGTCGTGGCTGACGACGGCGAGCATGTCCTCGCGAAGACGTGTGGCGCGGCGGGACTCCTCGAGAAAACGCAGGGAGTCCTCCGCGTGGGCGCGTTCCGAGCGGACCGCCGCCTGGTGCAGTTGCGAGACCGTGAGCAGCGCGGTGACGCGCGCCAGGAGCTCCTTCGCGGAGAAGGGCTTGACGAGGTACTCGTCCGCGCCGCTGTTCAGCCCCTGGATGGTGGCCTCTTCACCTGCACGTGCGGACAGCAGCAGGATGGGAATGGTGCGGGTGCGCTCGTCCGCGCGCAGGGCTTGAGCCAACTGCAGACCGTCCACCCCTGGCATCATCACGTCGGAGATGATGAGGCTGGGAGGATTCGCCCGCGCGGCGGCGAGGGCCCGTGTGCCCTCGCTCACCGGCTCCACGCTCCAGTGCGGCGACAGGAGGCGTGAGAGGTAGGCGCGCATGTCGGCGTTGTCGTCCACCAACAAGATACGGGCCTCGGAGTGGGGGAGGGACGGTGCCGCGGAAGCCTCGACTTCATTCCATTGGGAGACCTCCGCGAGGAACAAGCTGGCTTCTCTCCCGGTGGTGGGGGGCATCTGGGGAGCCCCCAGGTGCTCTTGGGGAATGTGTGCGGAGCCTGTCGGCAGGCTCACCGTGAAAGTGCTTCCCTCGCCGAGAACACTTTTCACCGTCACGCTCCCGCCGTGCAGCTTCACCAGCTCCCGCACCAGCGCGAGCCCGATGCCCGTGCCCTCGTGGCTGCGCCCTCGCGCTCCCGCCACCCGGTGGAAGCGCTCGAAGAGGCGGGGCAGCTCCTCCTCCGGCATGCCGGTTCCCGTATCCTGAACGGTGAACTCCACGTGACCGCCGAGCCACCTCAGCGCGATGCGCACTTCACCCTGGAGGGTGAACTTCAAGGCGTTGGAGAGGAGGTTCAAGACAACCTTCTCCCACATGGCCGGGTCCACGTAGACAGCCTCGGGGAGAACCGGGCAGTCGACCACCAGCGCCAGACCGGCGGACGCCATCGCCGAGTCGAAGTTGCTCGCGAGCTCGATCGTGAGGGAGGACAGGTCCGTCGGGACGAAGCAAGCCTGGACGCGCCCGGCCTCCATGCGGGCGAAGTCGAGCAGCGTGTTGACGAGCTTCCGCAGGCGCAGGCCGTTGCGGCGCACCATTTCCTGCCGTTCCCGCTGCTTTGGGGGGAGGGGCTGTTCGGTGTCCGCCAGGCCATCCTCGATGGGCCCGAGCATCAGCGAGAGCGGGGTGCGGAGCTCGTGGCTGACGTTGTTGAAGAAAGCCGTCTTGGTGCGGTCAATCTCAGCCAGTGCTTCGGCCCGCTTCTTTTCCTCCTCGTAGGCGCGAGCGTTGCTGACGGCCGTGGCGATGTGGTCCGCCACCAACCCCAGGAACGCACGGTAATCGTCGTCGGGGGCGCGCCTCGCGCTCAAGCCCGCGACGAGAAAGCCATGGAGGCGCTCCGCGCCCGAACGGGAGATGGGTAGAATCAAGGCCGGGTGAAGAGCCTCCGGCGAGGTGCCATTGGGACGCTCCGCGAAGAGGGCGCGCACATCCGGGACGAATTGGGGACCCTGGGTCGCGGCCGCACCCGCGAAGGGCGACAGCGGGTTCGCCTGAAGTGCGCCCGAGAGCGAGACCGCGGCGGCTGTATCCGTTCCCCATCCGGCTGTCGCCACCAACTCGGGCCTCTCGCCCGCGTCACTTGTCCGATACAGCAAGGCGAAGGGAACGTCCAAGACGTTGCCCTCCAGCGCCCGCGCGGCTTCTCGCCACGCATCTTGTTCCCGCTTCACCGGTCCCGTGTGCGCCGCGAGGTCTCTCAGCGTCCGCAGCCGTCGTTCGCCGAGCACCCGGCCGGTCGTTTCGGTGACGGTGACGAGAACACCTCCGACGCCACCCGTTTCGTCTCGTATCGGACTGTACGAGAAGGTGAAGTAGCACTCCTCGAGATAGCCATTGCGGTCCAGAGGTAGCATCCAGTCCTCGGCGCCGACCGCCGTCCCTCGTCGCACTCCCTCGAACATCGGGCCGATGATGTGCCAGCTCTCCGCGAACGTGGCCTGGGCACTGCGTCCCATGGCGGCGGGATGCTTTGTCGAGCCAAGAACAGGCCGGTACCCATCGTTGTAGAACTGGACGAACTGGGGTCCCCACGCGATGTACATGGGAAAGCGAGATTCGAGCAGGATGCTGACCGCCGTGCACAGAGACTGAGGCCACGTTTCCAGCGGCCCCACGGGAGTCTGAGCCCAGTCGATGGAGCGCATGAGGGCTCCCATGTCGCCCCCGCCGGCGAGCACCGCCGCGGCTTCGCGCTGGGGCCCGCTCGGCAGCCCGGTGGTGGACGTAGAGCTGTTCGCTGATTCATGAGGTGTGGTCGGGGTGCTCATCCAAGCAATCGATACCACACACCCGCTGCACGGGTGGTCCAGCGCGTCTTCTGTCCAGAGCGCTCTCGCCTGAGTGCTTCCAGGGGCCGAGGAAACCGGAACCCTCTTGTCACTTCAATGGGTTGTGCGCTGAACACATGGACGACCCGAGTGCTCGAGGGGTCGCGTCCGCCTGCCTGGAGGGCCTGTTGTAGCGCCCCTTCACGTCACGTTGGACGAGCGCCTCCGGGTGAGCCCGCGCGTGGAGTTCCCCTACCGGAACGAGGCCAGGTCGATGGCATTGGCCATCGCCTCGTAGCCGGCCCCGTTGGGGTGCAGGTGGTCGCCGCTGTCGTACTCCGGTCGCATCTGGAGCGGGTCGGCCAGGTCGCGCGTGGCCGCTTCGAAGTCGATGCTGCCATGGGCCTGTGCGGTGTTGGCGCGAATCCAGGCGTTCACCGCCTGCCGTTTGGCCTCGGCCTCCGGGCTGTAGTACGGCGCGGCCATGCCCTTGAGCGGGAGCAGGGTGCCCAGGAACACCTTGACGTCGCGCGCCTTCGCCTGGTCCACCATCGTCTGGAGGCCGGCGATGATCTCGTCGGCCGTCACCGCCTGCGCCGGCACGAAGCCTCCGAAGCCGATGTCGTTGATGCCGATCAGGATGATGGCGTGGGTGACCCCCGTCGTGCCCAGCACGTCACGCTGGAAGCGCTCCACGCCCCTGGCTCCGATGACGTCGTTGAGCGCCCGGTTGCCCCCGATGCCCTGGTTGACCACGCTGAACCCTTGCAGCGCCGGGTCGGCCGCGACGCGACGCGCGAGGAAGTCGGGGTAGCGGTTGAGCGCATCCACGGTCGACCCCGCGCCGTCGGTGATGGAATCCCCGAAGGCGACGATGACTCCGCGGGCATCGTCGTTGCGCACGTCGAGGCCGGTCACCCAGTAGTACGACTGCCGTGTCTGCGTTGGGGTGAAGGTCGCGCTGCCGAGGGCGTTTCCGGCCGCGACCGAGATGGTCTGCTGTCCCAGCGAGTGCACGGTCGCCACGGGCGTTGTCTGGGGCACGTACACGGTGATCGCCACGTCCGTCTGGGACGGGAGCGAGAAGCTCGCCTCGTCACTCCAGGCCTCCTGGCCGGCGGGGACCGTCACGGACTCCTGCCCGTTGAAGCGCAAGACGGTGTCCGTGGTGGCATTGATGGATGCGCCGCCAGTGCCGCGGGCGATGTGCACACCGCCGAGGGTGACCGGAGCGGTGCCGAAGAGGTTCGACACCCGCACCCGAACCTTGTCCCCGCCGGCCGATACCCGCATCACCTGTCGTATCGATTGGTCCTGGAACGATTGTGGCTCCGGCGGCGGCACCCCCGGCACTGGAATGGTCTCGTTGTAGTCCTGCGGCGCGGCCGTCCAGGTGGCCTGCAATCGCCGCGCACCGTCGTCATCGTCACAGGCGCTCAGGCCGGCGGCGAGGCACGCGGCGGCCACGAAGCCGAAGAAGCGTCGGCGGGTTACCGCCTCCGGCCAGAGACGGGGCGGAATGTGTCTCGGGGTGGTGTCTCTCATGACGGGTTCTCCTCCCCAAGAGCGGGTGGCGTCGGCGGCCGCTGCTCGGGGCGCTGGGGTCCGATGCGAGTGCTATCATCGGACCTCGCGCGTTGGCGCGTCTGTCGATTGCCCTCTTTCTCTTACAGTACACTGCGCCCGAGGTGGTTCCGGTTGCGCCCATGGGTGAGTCGCTTGCCGCGGAGGCGGCGGGAAGCGAACCCGTGAACAAGGCGATGTCTACGGCATGAAGCACCACTCGTCCGGCTTGTGGAGCGCAAGGCCACCACACGTCACTCAACACTGTTACGGGTTGCGGCCTTTCGTACCTCCGAGCAACTCGAACGCGGCGTCCCATGCTTGGGAATCAGATTCATCGCGCGGCGGCAGGCGGTCGCGAGTGGGCTGGCGGTCATCATCCGTGGCTTCCGGATCCGCGCCAGCATCTAGTAGCAGTCTCATCATCGGGAGGTCCAGCCTCGATATCGCAATTCCGAGCGCAGTGCATCCGGTCAGCCCACCCCAGTCATTGATAGTCCGAGTGGCCCCCGCTCTCAAGAGGAGAGAAGCCATGACCACATTGCCCACCTCCGCGCACGCCCGCAGCGGTGTGTCTCCTTCGCTGCTCCGCACGTTGGGCTCGGCACCCGCGTTCAGGAGCACTTCAACTGCCGCTAGCTGGTTTTCGCAGACCGCCTCCAACAAAGGGGTCCTGTCCCGCTCCGCGTCCCATGCGTTGACATCCGCGCCGTGCTCAAGCAGCGCCAGGAGCACATCAAGTTCGCCTCCATTGGCGAGTGCGTGGATGGCCACTTGCATTGGAAGCAATCCCGGCCACTCCTGCTGTGGCTCGTTCGGATCGGCCCCCCTGGTTAGTAGCGCCTTGACCTGGGCTGTATCATGTTGCTTGATCGCCGTGAAGAGTTCTTCCGACATGACTCACAGCTCCGCCATTGGATGACCTTCGCAATGCCCTGTTCGAGTTCGGTCATTGTTATATCGTGGCCCGGGTCGGGCTTGCCTCCAAAGCATTCTTTCTCAATCTCCCACCGTTTCTCCAGAACTCTTTTCATCGCTTCACGACGCAGCCGGATCCTGGAGCAAGGCACCTTGTGATTGTCACGGTCACCGCGTGGAATCAGTGGATGCGGTCATTCGCCCACGACACATACAACGCTCGTTGCACCATGGACATCGAGCCCTCCGCGGCAGAGGGTGACTTCATGCTGCAACAACTCAAGCAGCACGTTGCCGAGTTCAAGAAGTACAAGAGTCACATTGTCTTGCGTGATAAGAACAATGGGAAATGGTACTTCAGGGCTCCGCCCGATTTCAACGTTGAAACCAACGTGGCCTGGTACCCGAACAGCGAAGGCCCTCAAGACTATCAACCCGTGCTTTGTGACTTCAATGGAGACGGGTATGTCGACATGGCCATGAGGAACCGCGATGATTCCCTTGTGGGGCCCGGGACATGGGTCTTCAGGGCCGGGCCCGGCTTCTCTCCATCCTCCGAATGGTCTTTGGCCTGGTCAGCGCGCAGCGGAACCGGCTATCAGCCATTCGCTGGAGACTTCAATGGCGATGGAACTTGCGAGATGGGGGTGCGCGAGATTTCAACGGGGAAGTTCTACTCCCGGGCCCCAGTGACTGGCTCAGCGGAGACCCATTTGTTCACGTGGTCGCCTGGCACCCAATATGAGCCGTTTGTCGGAGATTTCGACAAGGATGGCGTGGCGGATATTGGCTTCAGGGACAGTAGCAATGGGCACTTCTACTGGCGAAAAGGGCCGTCATTCTCCAGCGAGGGCAGTTACTACTGGACAGCGGGACAGGGGACCAACTACCGGCCCTTCGTGGGCGATTTCAATGGCGATGGGTATTGGGACATCGGTCTGAACGACACGAGCATCGGCAGAATATACATCAAGTATGGGCCGAATTTCGCGGGAAACCAGTCGGGATTCGACTGGGCTGCGGGCTCTCACTATCAGGTGCTGACGGGGGATATTCGGTAGAACCCCCGAGGACGCCCCCTCCAGGGGGCGTCTTGCCGCACGCCGCACGACAACGAACTCACGTGGCCCCAGTCGAATCCGCCTTCGCGGTCGTTGATGTAGCCGTCGAGCGACGTCATCATGCCGAAGGTCACCTTCGCGGAGATGTTGCCATCGGCGAACACTGCCTTCCATGTCGCCTTGGATTCCGGCGCCGTGGATGAACAGAACTTCCTTCATTGGCTCCTCTGTTGGCCATTTGTAAGCAGTTGTAGTCGTGAACCAATTCCTCGCTTCGGACGAAAGCAGCAAGTCCTCTGACACCTGCTCGGGACTCGCGGCGTTTGTCTTCCCAGCGCTGGAGCGCTTGCCCGTGGTCGCCTCACCCTTCGAGGAAGAGGTGCGGCATCGTCCACCTCTCGACCATCGGAGCAAGGAGGGAGGATGAAGAGGGGGGGACCCGTCCAGGGAGACATGGTTAGAGTCCCCGCCGCGAACGGACACGGAGGTCGCACATGGCCAGAGGCGCTTTCTTCAACGTCCCCTTTCACGGGCACACCAACGCCACCTTTCCCGTGGTGCGCGAGCTGGTGGAGCGGGGCGAGGACATCACCTACTACCTCACCGACTCGTTCCGTCCCCAGGTGGAGCGGGCCGGCGCGCGCTTCCATCGCTACGAGAGCACGGTGGAGGAGGGCCTGAAGTCCGGCACCGTGGGGTTCCTGCCGGCCCGCATGCCCGCGGAGAGCCGCGCGGTGATTCCCCAGCTGCTCGAGGCCGTGCGCGCCCAGCGCCCCGACTACGTGGTTTATGATCCGCTCTGCCTGTGGGGGCAGATCCTCGCCAACCACCTGCGCATTCCCGCGGTCCTCTTCCGCCCCACCATGGTCGTGACGGCGCGCGGCGGCGCGAGCCTGGACTTCATGAAGAGCCGGATCGCGATGTTTCCGGGCCTGTTCGAGCAGGCGGGAAAGGACATCGCCGCCCTGCAACAGGAGTACGGTCTGCCTCCGACGGATCTCTGGGGCATGCTGGGCCACGAGGAGCCCCTGAACCTGGTCTGCGTGCCGCGCTCGTTCCAGTCCGGAGGCGAGGCCTTCGATGAGCGCTACGTCTTCGTGGGGCCGTCCATCCGGGAGCGCGGAGACACCGGGGACTTCCCCCTGGCGCACCTCGAGGGCGGGCCGGTGCTCTACATCTCGCTGGGAACGGTCTTCAACAACTGGCCGGAGTTCTACCGGATGTGCTTCGAGGCGTTCGGCGGGACGCCCTGGCGCGTGGTGCTCTCCACCGGGCACGCGGTGAACGTGGCGGAACTGGGCGCGGTGCCCGGCAACTTCCTCGTGCGCCCCTCGGTGCCCCAGTTGGAGGTGCTCGAGCGCACGTCCGTCTTCGTCACCCACGGCGGGGCCAACAGCCTGATGGAGTCCTTCGCCCATGCCGTCCCCGTGGTCGTCATTCCCCAGATGGCCGAGCAGCCGCTCAACGCCGTGCGGGTCGCCGAACTGGAACTGGGGCTGGCCCTGCAACGGGAGACCGTCACGGTGGAGCAGTTGCGGCGGGCGGTGGCGCGGGTGTCGAGCGAGCCCGCGTTCCGGGAGAAGGCGCGGAGCATGCAGCAGGAGGTTCGCGCCTCGGGAGGCTACCGCCGCGCGGCCGAGGCCATCCTCGCGTACAGGGAGAAGCGGGCCGGAGCCAGCGCTTCCTGATCAGTTCGGCCGCAGCTTCGTGGTCGACTGGGGCAGCTCCAGCGACTCGAAGACGCCGACGGGAGCGAAGGCCGTCACGCGCAGCAACTGGTCGCCCGTCTTGTAGACGGAGAGCTCGAACTGGAAGGGCTTGCCGCCACGAGTGCCGTGCCCGCTCACGGTGGCGAGGCGCGACTTGTTGCCCGGGGTGGCGCCCTCGGAGGTGCCCGTCACCTGGAAGTCGGGATGGCGCGTGCGCAGGTCTCGCAGCGCCACGTCCCGCGCCTGGAGCAGATCCGCGGCCTCCGCCGGATTCCACTCGCGCACGGCCACCATCAGGTTGCCGTTGACGTCCGGATGCGACAGCCACATGTCCACGTGGGGTTCCGGCGCCGACAGGTTCGCCTTGTGGCGATACCACCCGTCCGAGGGGATGGGCAGCTTGTAGCCGAACCGTTGGCTCACGAGGGTACTGCCGCGCAGCAGCCGGTAGCCCTCGAGGTCCGGCCGCAGCGCGATGCGCGCGCGATCCGCCAGGGACTGGGAGGAGGAGAGCCGCACGAAGCCGACGATCTCCACCGTCATGCCGAGCAGCGCGGCGGTGAGCGCCACGCCCCCGAGGAAGGCCGAGGGCTTGCCCCAGACGAGCGCGAGCACGCCGCAGGAGAAGGCGCACACGACGAGCGTGAAGAGGTACTGCGCCTGGTAGAGGCTCATGCCTCCGAAGACGAACAGGCCCACCACCAGCCGGAGCAGGGCCAGCATGCGCAGCTGCTCCTTGCCCCGCAGCAGCCCGATGCCGAGCAGCGTGTCCACGCCCACGCCCACGAGCGTCCCGGCGAGCTGCACGGCCCGGAGCGACTCATTCGTGGACATGGAGGGAAGAAAGAGGAACTCGAAGAGGTGCAGCACGGCGTTGAGCAGCAGCAGGCCACCGCCCAGGGGGAGTGTGGAGGTCGCCGGCTCGGAGGGCGCGGCCGGAGCGGGGGCGGGCGCTCCGCGGGAGAGCTTCGCGGACGAGGCGGGCTCCATCTCCGGGAGGTACTCCACGCCAGGCACGTACTCGGACGCGGCGGCCGTGGGGGTGGGCATGGCCGGGGCCCGGCGCACGGGCGCGGGGGCGACGGTGGGGACGGCCAAGGACGCGCGGGCCACCGTCGAGGTGCGTCCACAGCGGGGACACAGGGCCTGGGCCCGGGGCCGGTGCTTGAGCGCGCAGTGTGGGCAGGTGATCCAGTCAGCGTCCACGGTAGGCCTTCCCGCTCGTCTCCGGGCTCCACGCGAGCGCGGGAGGAGACATCCCAGGTTGTAGCAGAGAGGCGGCCCCGGGCGGTAGCGGGGCCCGGGAAGGCGAGCGGACTCAGGGGCTGGGGGGCAGCACCATCCGTCGCATCAGGTGCTCGATCGCCTGGGTGGGATCCTCGCACAGGCCCGAGTGCACGGGGCCCGTCTGGATCACCGTGCTGCGCGGGGCCACCAGCCAGTGGAAGCGCTCCTTCTGGGGGAGCTGTCCCACGGGGCCCGCCGCGCGGCCTCCGGCGCACACCCGGGGAATGGAGGCCAGGTGGTGCAGGAGCGTCTCCGGGTCCGTGCCCGGCGCGAGCGCCTCGAGCCGGCGCGTGTCCAGCTCCACCCGCGCGCCGAGGAAGCGGTGGGTGAGGCAATAGAGGATGACGCCCGCGTTGATGAACTCCTCGCGCTCCACGCGCGGCACGACGCGGATGATGGCGTAGTCAAACGAGTTGCGCACGGGCACGGATGGCCTCCTCGATGAACGCGGGAGCTGCATTCAGGCGCTCGAGCAGGAAGGAGGCGTAGGCCTCGCGGTGCTCGGTGACGGTGGAGAAGCGCGGCTCCTGGGTGGGACCGAGCCAGGCCTCGGGCACGCGGGCGACGATGCCGTGGATGACGTCCGCCGTCACGCGCTCGCGCAGGGTGGCCAGCGCCTCGGGCAGCGCCGAGGCCCAGGGCAGCAGCACATGGTCGCGCACCGCGGGGAACCGGCTCTGGCTGCGCTCGAGGTAGTCGTCCCAGGAGTGGTGGAAGTAGAGCGACGCGCCATGGTCGATGAGCCACAGCGCCGAGTGCCAGCACAGCAGGTTCGGGTTCTTGGGCGTGCGGTCCACGTTCGTCACGTAGGCGTCCAGGCACACGATGGCCGAGGCCTCGGCGGACCCGGGGGTGGGGCGCACGGTGGGATCGAACGTGATGGAGCCGGGCAGGTAGTCCATGCCGAGGTTGAGTCCGGCGCTCGCCTTGATGAGATCGCGGATCTCCCCATCCGGCTCGGCGCGGCCGAGCGCGGGATCCAGCTCCAGGAGCACGAGCTCGGGCACGCGCAGGCCGAGCGCGCGTGCGAGCTCTCCGGAGAGGATCTCCGCCACGAGCGCCTTGATGCCCTGGCCGGCGCCGCGGAACTTGAGGACATACATGCCCGAGTCCTCCGCCTCGACGATGGCGGGGCACGAGCCGCCCTCGCGCAAGGGCGTGACGTAACGGGTCGCGGAAAGGGTTCTCACGGGGTTTCCTTCGATGCGGGGAGGTTCGGGGTGGGAAGGACGGGGGGCCGTCCTCCCCCTGACTGCCGGGACTGCCGGCGGCGCTCCTGGGTGTACTCGCCCACGGGCGTCTCGCCCCGGCGGGCGCGCACCCGGAGTTCATAGAGGGCATTGCGCTCGGCGTGCAGGGCATCCGGCGCGTCCTCGGGGACGGGGGCCAGCGGGTAGCGCAGATCGATCTGGCTCAGCTCGATGCCCACGGGATCCAGGACGACGTAGGCGCCCAGCACCAGCGTGGCGGCCGTCATCCAGGGGAAGGCGCGGCGCAGCAGCCTCGTCGGGGGCTCCAGGTGGACGGGCGGCTCGGGTGCCTCCCGCTCCTCGAGCGGACGGAGAGGACCCCCCAACAGGCCCGGGAAGCGGCGCGCGGCGGACAGCAGTCCGAGCAGCACCGCGCAGCCCCCGAGCGCGAGCAGCACCACCATCCGGCCCTCGTCGCCAGGGGAGGGCGCCTGCGCGGACTCGAGGTGCCGGGAGCCGAAGAAGAGCACCGTGGACACGAGGTTGTTGGCCGCGTGCGCGAGGATGCCGGGCCACAGCGAGCCCGTGCGCCACAGGAGCCAGCCGAACAGCAGGCCCAGCTCCAGGCGCGACACGAAGCCCATCCGGTCCAGGTGGAACGCGCTGAAGAGCGCCGCGGAGAAGAACAGGGCGCGCCACGGGGGGCCGCCCCGCGCCAGCAGCCCCCGGAAGAAGACGCCCCGGAAGAAGAACTCCTCGCACAGGGGCGCGCCGATGCCCAGGCCCGCCACGATGAAGGCCAGCTCCACGGGGGACTGTCCCAGGAAGATGCCCGACACGTCGTAGTCATTCCAGGACTCGGGCAGGACGAGCTGGGCCAGGTACTGCACGGGGGCGATGATGCCGAAGAAGTTGGCCAGTCCGAGGACGAAGCCGAACACCGCCGGCCCCGTGCTCCAGGCGGACAGGCCGGTGTAGCGCGCCGGGGCCCGCCCGGTGGCGCTCAGCACGAGCCAGCCCCCACCGAGGAAGACGAAGAGCTGGGTGAACCAGACGCCCAGGGCGAGGTTGAGCACCTGCACGGGCGAGACGAGCAGGAAGGCGAGGAACACCGCCAGGGTGGCGGCCACCGCGACGCCCAGCGGATCCAGCGGCCTGGAGTCGGAAGGGGGGGCGGGGTTGGGGCTGCTGACGTCTTCCACCACGGGACTCCGGCTGCGAGAGAAAGGGGATGTGTAAAACACGACATCCAGGCGCGAAGCACTCCTATAATGCCCGGACCTTGACGCCCCCATTCGAAGAACGAACACGGCGACGGACGAGCGGACGGGAGCGGGTCGGGCTCCAGCGCGCGGGGTTGCTGACGGTGCTGCTCGGTTCGTCGCTGGCCTCGGCCTCGGCGTTCCAGGTGGAGGCGCGCACCGAGGCCCAGGTGTATCAGATCCGCTCCTGGCGCGACGCCGCGCCGAGCGAGCCCGTGCTGCTGCCGCGCCGGCGGATCGTCCAGTACCTGGGAGTCGCCGGGTACGAGCTCGTCACCGGGCAGGACCTGGGCTTCGAGTCCAACCTGCGCGTCTTCGCGGACTTCGGTCTGCCGCGGGGGGAGGCGGCGAGGATCGATGGCGTGCGCTCGGAGGACGCGGACCTGCTCCACGCCTTCGTGCGCTACGGGGTGGGGGGCGTCGAGGGGCGGCTTGGCCGGCAGCTCTACGGGGACGTGTCGGACATCCTGGCCTTCGACGGACTGAGCCTGCGCTACGTGAGCCCGGTGGGGGTGGGCGCGGAGGTGTACGGCGGGCTGTGGGTGAAGGGGGCGGGGTTCCTGTCCTCCTCGGTGTACCAGCCCGATGGCGTGCGCGAGAGCGACACCCGGCGCCTGGAGCTGGGCGTGGCCGGCGCGGATTCGACGCTCACGGCGCTCGAGCCCGTGTACGGCGCGAAGCTGCTGCTGGAGAACGTGCGGGGGGTGTCGGCGTCCGTGGGCTACCGCCGGGCGCTGCTGGCGGGCAAGACGGATCTCGAGCGCGCGACGGCGGAGGCCCGCTTTGGACGGGGCCTGGGGTTGAACGCGGTGGCGGGCGTGGACGTGGACCTGTTGCAGCTCAAGCCCGCGCAGGCCCGGCTCCAGGTGCGCTGGGACGCGGAGGACCTGGCCGTGAGTGGCGAGGCAATGCGCCTCTCGCCCGTCTTCTCCGCCGACTCCATCTGGTACTGGTTCGCCTACGCGCCCCGCGACGAGGCGCGCGTGCGCGTGGACTTCTTCCCGCGCGGCGCCCTGCGCTACTACGTCCAGGCGGTGGGCAGCCTCTACCACACCGTCCTCAACAGCTCGCTGCAACTGGCCGAGGCGGCGAAGGCCGCGGGCGGGCAGCCCTCCTTCACCGTGGGCGGCTCGGCGGGCGCGGCGCTGCGCAGGGAGCGCTTCCGCTCCGCGCTGGATGTGTCCGTGCGCGGGGGGTATGGCGGCACGCAGCTCTGGGCGGATCTCACCGCGGGCTATGGCTTCGGCGAGGGCCGCACCACCGTGGATGGGCGGCTGAGCGCGGCGTACATCCATGATGGCTTCAACCCCCTGCTCGCGGGCGGCTTCCTGGGCGCGCAGCTCTGGGCGAGCCAGGCACTCACCCGGGCCGCGCGCGTGTCGCTGGTGCTCGAGCAGAACGTGAACCCCTACACCCGCTGGGACACCAAGGTGTTCTTCCTCTTCGATCTGAAGGCGAGCCTGTAGATGGAGCGCCAGTCCCGAATCGTCCTGGGCCTCGTCGCCCTGTCCCTGGTGGTGGCCGGGCTCGCCTGGGCGGCCACCGCGAACGAGCGCAGCCTCGCCATCTACCCGGCGCAGCGCATCCCCGTGCGCTTCGATCACAAGCAGCACCTGGAGGCGGGGGCCGAGTGCACCACGTGCCATGACAGCGCCCGGACGAGTGCCTCGGTGAAGGATCGCAACCTGCCGGGGCACGAGGAGTGCGAGACGTGTCACGACCTCGACGCGGCGAAAAAGGGGGCGAAGACGGATCCTCCCTCGGCCTGCAACGTGTGCCACCCGGGCTTCGACGCCACGGTGCACCTGGCGCCGCCGAAGCTGGACGCACCCCCGGCCAACCTGAACTTCAACCACCAGCTGCACGTGCAGAAGAAGGTGGACTGCGCGACGTGCCATGGCGCCATGACGGACGTGCAGCTCGCCACCCGGCAGCAGCTGCCGAAGATGGCCACGTGCCTGAAGTGCCATGACGGCCATCAGGCGCCCAAGGAGTGCGGTGCCTGCCACTTGAAGCAGCCCTCGGGGCGACTGCAGCTCACGTTCCCCTCGGGCATCCTGCGCCCCATGCAGGGAGATCCCCTCGGCCTGGACCACGGCCCGCGCTACGAGTTCAACCACGGCAACCGCGCGTCGATGGACCGGGGCACGTGCCTGTCGTGCCACACCGAGTCCTATTGCCAGACGTGCCACGACGCGCTCCAGAAGCCGCTGTCGGTGCACCCCAACGACTTCATCACCCTGCACCCGGTGCAGGCGCGCCAGGACTCCACGCGCTGCTCGAGCTGCCACCGCGCGCAGTCCTTCTGCGCCGCGTGCCATGAGCGCTCGGGGGTGGGACAGAACTCGGACCGCTCGCTGCGCGCGCGCAACGTGAAGGTGCACCCGGACTACAACGCCTGGGTGGAAGTGCCCGGGCCGCAGCACCACGGCGTCGCGGCGTCGCGGGACATGCAGTCGTGCGTGTCCTGCCACCGCGAGGAGTCGTGCCTCACGTGCCACTCGGGGATGACGGGGCGGCAGGTGAACCCGCACCCGGATGGGTTCGCCGCGGCGTGCAAGCGCGTGGCGGCGAGCAATGATCGGGCCTGCCTCAAGTGCCACGCCGAGTCGAGCCTCGCCCAGAAGGGGTGCCGCTGATGCGCCGGTTCTTGTGGCTGGGGCTGCTGGGATGCGCGGCGTGTCTGGAGCCCGGCGAGCCCTTCCTCGCCGCGGCCGACGCGGATCCACCGGACGTGGTGTCCACCGAGCCGGGCGCCGGAGGCACGCTGGAGGCGGGCGGCACGCTGCAGATCCTCTTCTCCGAGCGGATGGACGCGCGCACGCTGCGCCCGGGCATCGCCGTCTTCGAGGGCCGGGCGGAGGTGGCGCTGGAGGTGCTGGTGCCCGCGGAGCCGGAGGGGCAGGACGATCTCGAGCGGGGGGACGTGCCCTCCACCGTCACGGTGCGCGCCAGCGCGGGCGCCTTCACGCCGGGCACGGCCTACACGCTGGTGCTGCGCACGCTGCTCACGGACACCCAGGGCAATCCGCTCGCGCAAGAGGTGCGGGTGCCCTTTCGCACGGAGCCTTGAGGGCCTCCGTGCGAGGGGGAGCCGCGGCTCAGCGCTGGTGGCTCAGGTAGCGGCGGATCTCCTCGGCGAACTGCTTGCACGCCGCCACGTCGGGCGCGGAGGGGCCGAGCTTGAGCTTCTTGTCCTCCTCCACGAGGTAGCGCTGGTCGAGCATGTAGGCCACCGCGTTCTCCAGCGTCACCTTGGCCAGTGACTCGGCGGCGGTGATGCGGCCGGAGTGGTACTCGGCGCGGCCGACGTCCAGCGCCTGGCGCACGAAGGACTTGCGATCCTGCACCGCGCCCGTGGACACCTCGGGCAGCGTGAGGGCGGCGATGAGGTAGGCCTCCAGGTAGTCGCGGAGCTGATCCGCGAGGAACTCCAGCTCCGGCCGGGCATGGGGCTCGGGGGCCACGCTCAGCGTGGTGTCCTCGTGGAGGATGAGGCCCATGCGCACCAGCCGCTCGACGACCTCGGCGAAGATGGTGTCGAAGCTGGCGCCCACCCGGTAGATGAACTCCACCTTGAAGAGGCGCGAGAGCCACAGGGCGCGGGCCTTCACCTCGTCGAAGGGCGCCGGGGAGCCCACCAGCAGCGCGTTGGCCACGAGGCCGCGCGCGGCCACCAGGTTCATCAGCGTGTTCTTGTAGAAGGCCATCTCCCCGCGGCGCTCGTCCTCGGCCTGGTAGATGACCTCGCCGTGCGCCTTCTGGGTGCGCACCATGCCGTCGGAGCAGAAGGTGCGCATGGCGTCCTGGATGGGGCCCATGGCGTCGGGGTTGCTCGGCGAGTCCTTGAGCAGCATGGCCAGGGGGGCCTGCTCCTCGCCGGCGATACGGCGCAGCAGGTGGATGCGCTCGGACAGCTCGCGGCTGGTCATGCCGCGCCGACGGTGGGAGAGCAGGGCGGAGCTCACCAGGGCATGCGGCGTCACGGTGGACACCTTGCTGATGCCGTACATGACGCGGTTGCCCAGGGCGCGCACCAGGCCCTTCTTCTGCTCGTCCGTCAGGGGCTGGGCGGGATCGAGCCCGCGGCTCTTCATCAACTCCACGAGCGACAGGGGCTCGTCGAAGGTGAGGTGGATGCGGCCGTAGCGCGCGGCGAGCACCTTGGGCGTGCTGAGCAGGGCCTTCAGGTCCTCGGGCTTCTTCTCTCCGCCGGCCAGCTCCTTCGAGTAGCTGCCCGACTCCACGACCTTCTCGTAGTCGATGGAGACGGGGACGAAGATGAGATCATTGCGCGCGCCCTCGAGCACGGCCTCCACCTGCCAGGTGAACATGCCGAGCTTGGGCTGGAGCAGCTTGCCGGTGCGCGAGCGGCCGCCCTCGGGGAAGAACTCCTGGTGCACGCCGTCGTGGACGAGCTTCTTCACGTACGCCTTGAAGGTGGCGGCGTAGATCTTGTCGTCCTTGAAGGAGCGGCGCAGGAAGAAGGCGCCGCAGCGGCGCAGGAAGGGGCCGAGCGGCCAGAAGGACAGGTTGGCGCCCGCGGCGACGAGCGGCACGGCGTAGCCGCGGTTCCAGAGGATCCAGCTCATCACCAGGTAGTCCACGTGGCTCTTGTGCGAGGGGCAGAGCACGAGCGGGGCCTTGCTGGCGGCCTTGAGGGCGCGGTTGAGCCCGGCCTCGTCCACCTCGATGCCGTCGTAGATGCGGTTGAAGACCCAGGCGAGCAGGGGCGAGGCGAACGCCAGCATGGTGGGGCTGGCCCTGGCGGCGATGGCCTCCAGGTTGCGCCGGGACTGGCGCAGCACGCTCTCCGGGCTGCGGTTGGTCTCCGTGGCCACGGTGTCCAGCGCCCTGCGCAGGGTGCGGTCGCGCAGCGTCTCGTCGAGGATGCGATCGGCGGGCTTCTCCGGGGGACCGAAGACGGCGCGCGTCTCACGCGACAGGTGGTGGTGCAGCATGCCGCGCACCTTGCGGGCGATCACCTCGTCGGAGTCCTGGGGGTTGTCCGCGATGAAGCGCTTGAGATCGATGGGCTCGCCCACGCGGAACTGGGCGCGGCGGTAGTTGCGGAAGAAGGCCACCATCGAGTGCAGGAAGCCGGGCGCCTCGGGGCTGCCGAACACCCTGTCCCACACGTTGGGGTTGAGGCGCGCGGTGCGCTTCTCCCAGACGAAGAGCTCGGGCACGAGGAAGACGGAGCGCTCTTCCCGGCGCGCCATGGCGACCAGGGTGGGGAAGGGGTTCTCCTCGATGTCCTTGCCCGAGGCGCTCAGCAGGGCCGTCTTCTTCAGGAAGATGAGGCCGCTGTTGCCCGAGTCGCGCGCGTGGGCGAAGCGCTCCTGGAAGGGGCCGCGCTGCTTGGCGTTGCGGAAGGGGCGGGTGAACCAGGGGCGCAGGTTGACCACCGCCCGGATGAGCGGCAGCCCCCGGCGCACGCTCGCCCAGGAGAGATAGAGGAAGTTGATCCACGCCGTGGTGCGCATGACGTGCACCACGAAGCCCTTGGCGTGCAGCGCGCGCAACTCCGCCTCGGCCTCCGCGGGAAAGCGGACGCCGTCGAAGTAGCGCTGCCCCAGTACCCTCGAAACGGGGCCGAACTCCTTGCTCAACGCCTCATGATGATCGACAGCCGGTCCCAGGACGGTGTCCACGTGCGAGCCCCCTTGTTGCACGGATGAGTGGCGTTACATGTTCTCGGGTGTGGCGATGCCCAGCAGGGTGAGCCCCGCGGCGAGCGCCGCGCGCGTGGCATCCGTGAGCGCCAGCCGCGCCTGCTTGAGTGGCTCGTCCCCCTCGAGGAGGACGCGCTTGGCCCGATCCTGGTTGCCCAGGGTGTAGTAGCGGCTGAACTCCGCGGCCAGATCCAACAGCCACCGGGCGACATAACTCGGCTCCTGTTGATCCGCCGCTTCCTGCACCACCACGGGCAGCCGGGCGATGGCGCGCAGCACCGCTTGTTCCTCGGGCAGCGTGAGCCGGCTGGCATCGTAGGTGGTGGGCGCGCCGCCGCCCTTGCGCAGGATGTTGCAGGCACGCGCGTGGGCATACTGGAGGTAGGCCCCGGTGTGCCCGGTGAAGTTGAGGATCTCGTCCCAGTCGAAGGTGTAGTCGGTGGCGCGGCGGTTCTTCAGGTCGCCGAAGAAGATGGCGCCCAGGCCGATCTGCTCCGCCAGCGCCTCGGGGTCGTCCGTCTGGATCTTCCCCTCCTCGATGTTGTTCTTCACCAGGGCGAGGGCGCGCGAGCGCGCCTCGTCGAGCACGTCGGTGAGCAGCACCACGTTGCCCTGGCGCGTGCTCATGCCGTGCACGCGGCCGAAGTTGACGTGCACCATGCGCTCCACGAAGTCGCGGCCCATGGCCTTGAGCACGCGGAAGAGCTGCCGGAAGTGCAGCGACTGATCCGTGGCCACCACGTAGAGCGACTTGTCGAAGTGGAAGCGCTCGTGGCGATCGATGGCCGCCGCCAGGTCGCGCGTGGCGTAGAGCGTGCTGCCGTCGTTCTTCTTGAGGAGCACGGGCGGCTCGTTCTCCTCGTAGGGCAGATCCACGATGAGGGCGCCCTCGGACTGCTTGACGCCCACCGTGCGGGAGATCTCCGCGATCACCGGCTCCATCTTGTCCTGGTAGAAGCTCTCGCCCTCGATGTGCTCGAAGCGGATGCCCAGCCGGGCGTAGATGCGCAGGAAGTCGCGGATGGACGTCTCGCGGAACTCCTTCCACAGCGCGAGCGCCTCGGCGTCATTGGCCTCCATGCGCCGGAAGAAGTCGCGAGCGCGCTCGTCGAAGGCGGGCTCCTTCTCCGCGCGCTGGTTGGCCTGGACGTACACCTTGACCAGGTGCGCCATGTCCTGGCGCTTGGCCGGGTCGCCGTACTCCTGGAAGCCCACGGCGACGAGGCCGAACTGCTTGCCCCAGTCGCCCAGGTAGTTGATGCCCTCCACGCGGTAGCCGAGCGCCCGGTGCAGGTTGGCCACGGCGTGGCCGATGACGGTGGAGCGGATGTGGTGGAAGGCGATGGGCTTGGCGATGTTGGGCGAGGAGTAGTCCATCACCACCGTCTTGCCCGCGCCCGAGTCCCCGCCGCCGTAGCGCGTGCCCTGGGCGCGCGCCGCGTCGATGACCTCGGCGGTGAAGGGCAGGAGCGAGAAGCGCGCGTTGACGTAGGGGCCAGCGGCCACGATCTCCAGCCCGGGCACCTTCAGGTTCTGCGCGAGCCCGGCGGCGATCGCCGGAGGCGCCTTCTTCTGCGCCTTGGCCAGGGGAAAGGTGGGAAAGGACAGGTCCCCGTGCGCGGGATCGGCCGGCTTGACCTGGGCGTCGATCTCGGAGGCAGGCACACCCAGCGACTGGGCGAGCGCCTCGACGAATGCTGCCCGGTAATGCGAGTAGGCGGAAGTGCTCATGGGACGCGCGGCATACTAAACGAAGGAGTCGGGTATTCCGCGCATCTTCTGTTGACGCATCGTGTCGATCTGTCTCTTGGTGGAGCCTCTTCAGGACACCGCGCCCCGGCGGCTCGGGCGCACCACGGCGGCCACGGTGTCGAGCAGTCGCGGCAGTTGGAGGGGCTTCTCGAAGAAGCCATCGATGCGATCCAGGCCCTGGCCGGCGCCGAGGGTGGACACGTCGCTGGCGCCCGAGATGATGTAGACGGCCACGTCGGCGAGCGACTCGGTGCCACGGATGAAGCGCAGCACCGAGCGGCCGTCTTCCTCGCTCAGGCGCAGATCCAACAGCACCATGGCCGGGCGGATGTGCGAGAGGATGGAGCGTGCCTCGGAGGCGCCCGAGGTGGACATCACCCGGTAGCCCTCCTGCTCGAGGACCTGCTGGAGCACCTCGCGGCAGTCCACGTCGTCCTCGACGAGGAGGATGCCACCGGCGCGGGGTCCGCTCTGGGCGAGGTCGGGCGAGCTGACGGCGCCGGCGAACAGGGGCATGACCATCTGCAGGGCGGTGCCCTCGCCCAGGGTGCTCGAGGCCTCCACGCGGCCGCCGTGCAGCGCCATGATCTTGGCGACCAGGGGCAGGCCGAGGCTGTGGCCCTGGCCACGCGTGCCATCGGGGCGGTGGAAGGGATCGAAGACGTGCTCCAGGTCCTCGGTGCCCAGGCCCGGGCCGCTGTCCTTGACGGTGAGCAGGGCGAGTCCGTCCTCGCTGCCCACGCGCAGCTCCACGGTGTCCTCGGGCTCGCAGCGGTTGATGCCGCTCTCCACGAGGTTCTGGATGGCCTCGGCGATGCGCTCGCGGTCGCCGCGCACGAAGACCTCGCCCGTGGGGGGCAGGACGAGCTGGACCCTGGACTGCTCGGCGACGGGGGCGAGGGAGCGCACCACCTCCTCGGCCACGGCCTTGAGCCCGAAGGGGCGCTGGTTGAGCTGCATCTTGCCCGCCTGCAGCCGGGACATGAGGAGCAGATCATTCACCATGCGCAGCATGCGGTCCGCGCTCCGGTCGCACACCTGCACCGCGCGGCGCTGGGCGTCCGACAGGCCCCCGAGCTTCTCGCGTCCCATCATCGCCAGGTAGGCCTTGATGGTGGTGAGGGGGTTCTTCAAGTCGTGGGACACGTTGCCGAGCAGCTCGTCGCGGCTCTGCTCCAGGGCCTTGAGGCCGGCGATGGCCGTCTGCAGGTCCTTGTTGCGCCGGGCGCTGTCGTCGCGCAGGCGCGCCACCTCGTAGGAGGCGGACAGTTGGCTGGCGAGCGCCATGAGGAGCGAGTCCGGGGCGGAGCGGCGCGGGGCGAGGATGGCGAGCACGCCGCTGGTGCCCAGGGGGCTCTCCAGGGGCACGGCGACGGTCTCCTCGTCGCGCAGGATGGCGCGCTCGGCGAAGGCGCGGCCCACGACGCCCTCCTCGGGGGTGGCGGCGGTGATGCGCTCGTCGTAGCGGCCGCGCACGTGCTCCACGTGGAGCTGGTTGCGCGCGGGCAGGTAGCGCGCGACGTAGCAGGCCTTGGCCTGCATCAGGCCGTGGATGAGCTGGAGCTGGGCGCGCAGGGCCTCGGTGGGGCCCTCGCTGGAGGTGATGTGCTGGGCCATCTCCGCGAGGGTGCGCTCGGCGACCTCGCTCTCCACGGGAGGCTGGGGCTTCACCAGGCGTCGGGCGGCGGGCTTCTTGGGCTCCGGGCGCAGGGTGACGATTTCGGCCAGATGGGGAACCTTCTTCTTGGGCACGGAGCAACCTCGGCGGCCAGGGAGCGGTGCTTCCGCCCCTCATCGACGGGAGAGGGTGGATGCCTCACCCGGCGCACTGAATCCTGCGCCAGTGGACACGCGGGTGGGAACCCGGGTGTGCCACCGGAGCGGGACAGCGCTCTCCGCAGGACAATTGCGATGTCCAACAGGTGACATCAGGTGGGGAGGCGGTCGGCCAACCCCATGGGTTTTCCAGGGTTTGGCTAGGCCTGGAAGCCGCTCTCCTGGAGCGCCTGGGCGGCGGCCATCTGGACGCGGCGCGCGGTGTCGCCCGTGGTGAGCTTCTGGATGGGCTCACGCGCGGGGGCGTACTTGAGGGGCCCGAGCGCCTTGAGGGCGGCGAGCTTCACGTCGTCGGACATGTCGTCGAGGAAGGGCAGGAGCGCCGGGGCGATGCGCTCGTCCTGCTTGCCGGTGATGTAGTGCAGCAGGACGACCTTCTTCTCCGGGTCGCGCATGTACTGGGAGCTCAGGGCGGTGAGCGTGTCCACGACGGTGGAGACGACCTCGGCCTCGCTCTGGAGCGACTCGAGGATGCGCACGGCCCAGGACGTGGCCTGCTCGTTCTTGCGCAGGAACTCGGAGACGGGGGCGATGGCGTCCTTGCCGAAGCCCTTGATGAGCTCGAAGACGTGCTCCTTCTCGTCCGCGTCCGTGGTGAGCGGCTCCACGTTGATGGTGTAGCGGTGCATGAGCACGGTGACGGCCTCGGGGAACTTCATCTCCCCGAGCTGCTGGATGGCCTTCTGCCGGGAGGTGGGGTCGCCGTACTTCTGGGTGACCTTGGGCTTGAGCTTGAGGGCTTTGTCGGGGCCGGAGCCGCCGAGGAAGTCGAAGATACCCATGAGTGAAGAGGCTCCGAGGGGGGTGAGTCGGGTTCTTGAGGGCCGTGTAGGACGCGGCGGAGGGGAACGCAAGAGGCTTGGGGGGAATGCCCGGGGGCGGCGGCCTAGAGGTGGAGCGCGCCCCGGACATCCGTCTGGTAGGCCTGGGCGAGCGACTCCGCGGCGCGGCGCGCCTCGTCCGAGAGGTTCTCGGGCACCTTGATCTGGAGGGTGAGGTAGAGATCTCCCGGAGGCCCGCCCTTGAGCGAGGGCGAGCCGCGGCCCTTGAGGCGCATCTTGCGGCCGGACTGGGAGCCCGGGGGAACCTTGACGGTGACCTCGCCCTGGAAGGTGGGCACGCGGATCTCCGCGCCCAGCATGGCCTCGGAGACGGTCACCGGGAGATCCATGGACAGATCATCTCCGTCCCGGCGCACCAGGGGGTGCTCGGACACGATCGTCTCGATGTAGAGATCGCCCGGAGGGCCGCCCCGGGAGCCCGCGGAGCCCTGTCCGGACAGGCGCACCTTGGAGCCGGTCTGCACGCCCGCGGGAATCTTCACGGTGAGCCGGGCCGTCTCGTCGAGCACGCCCGAGCCCTGGCAGGAAGGGCAGGGGGGAGCGGCGCGTCCGGAGCCGCGGCAACTGGGGCAGGTGCCCCCCGCGGCCATCCCCAGCATGCCACCTGCCCGGCGCACCTTGCCCGTGCCCCCGCAGGTGGCGCACGTGGTGGGAGTGCCCACCTGGCCCGAGCCCTGGCAGCGCTGACAGCGTCCGGGACGTTGCAGCGAGATGCTGCGCTCGGTGCCGGTGAGGGCCTCGGCGAAGCTGAGCGTGAGCGTGGCCGAGATGTCTTCGCCCGGAGTGGGACCCGCCGCCCGGCCGCCCGCGCGCCCGAAGACCTCCCCGATGTCCACCCCGCCGGCGCCGCCGCCCGCGCGCCCGAAGATGTCGCCCAGGATGTCCCCCAGGTCGAAGTCCACGCCGCCGCCCCCCCCACCGCCACCGCCGAAGGGCATCCCTCCACCCGAGGCGCGCGCGGCCTTGTAGGCGCGATACTGCTGGGCCTTCTTCTCGTCGAACCCGAGCTTGGCGGCCTCCTCGCCGAACTCGTCATAGAGCTTGCGCTTCTTCTCGTCCGACAGCACCTCGAAGGCGGCGTTGAGTTGCTTGAACTTCTCCTCGGCGCTCTTGTCCCCCGGGTTGACATCCGGGTGGTACTTGCGCGCGAGCTTGCGGAAGGCCTTCTTGATGTCTTCGGCCGGTGCCGTCCGGGACACGCCGAGAATCTGGTAATAGTCGTCCGCCATGTGCTTGGCATCCTCCACGATTGCAAGAACGTAACCAGTTGTACGGAGAGCGCCAGCATGGCGTGTTGCCCTGGGTCCGGATGTATAAAGTGAGGGGACCGAGGAAGAATCATGGGTGCGCCGCGCGGACGAACCGTGAAGAGGGGACTGGTAGTGGGCTGTCTCGCGCTGGTGCCGGTGACTTCCGGTGGGGCCGTGGCGCGGGCCGCGCCGCCGACTTCCCTGGAGGGCTCTCGGGTGTTGGATCGGGTGGTGGCGGTCGTGGGCGGGCAGGTGCTGACCCTGAGCGAGTTGGAATTCGAGGCCCGGGTGGCGCTCGTGGAGCGGGGGGGGGTCCGGGCGGCCGATGAGCGGCTGGACGAGCGCACGCTCCTGGGCGCGCTCGAGCTGGGCATCAATCAGCGGCTGCTGGTGGCGGGGGCGGATCGCCTGCAGGCCTTCGCCGTGGAGCGCTCGGCGGTGGAGGATCGGCTGCGGCGGTTCCGGGAGCGCTTCGAGGACGAGCCGGCGCTGTTGTCCTTCCTGGCGCGGCACGACGCGGATCTGGATCAATTGATGGTGGTGCTGGAGCGGAGCGCGCGGGCCGAGCGCATCCTGGACAGCCGGATCCGTCTGCGCGCCCAGGTGAGCGAGGCGGAGGTGCGGCGCTACTGGGAGGAACACAAGTCGACCCTGGGGGGGTCCTACGAGGGCGTGCACGACGCCTTGAAGGAGCGGTTGATGCGGGAGCGCTACGGAGAGCTCGCGAAGGAGGAGTTCAAGCGGATCCGGGCGGACGCGCGGGTGCGCCGGGTGGCGCCCTTCGCCCAGGAGGCGCGGCCATGAGGCGGATGCGGGAGGAGCCCCGGGGGAGCAAGCCGCCGGGCGCCCGGCCGTCCGATTTCCTCCTGCGGCGGATGACGCACGACGATCTGCCCGCGGTGATGGAGCTGGAGAAGGCGTCGTTCACCAACCCCTGGTCGCTGGAACTGCTGCGGCGCGAGCTGGGGCACGACTGGTCCGTCATCTTCCTGCTCGAGGAGCCGACCGAGGAGGGAGGCCGTCGGCTGCTGGGCATCTCCATCTTCTGGATCGTCCACGACGAGGTGCACGTGCTCAACGTGGCCACGACCCCGGAGCACCGGCGGCGCGGGGTGGGGCGAGCCCTGATGGAAGCCACCCTGGCCGAGGGCCGGGCACGCAAGTGCAGCCTGGCGACACTCGAGGTGCGCAAGAGCAACGAGGCCGCCATCAACCTCTACAAATCATTCGGGTTCCGTCCGGTGGGCGTACGGCCCAACTACTACGTGGACGAGGGCCAGGCCGCCGAGGACGCGATCGTGATGGTCCTCGACTTCTAGCGACCGGGGGAGTAGAGGAGCGCGGCCATCCGTAGAGTGTGGGGAACGACCGCCAGTGCTTGACACGGGGGGTCCCCTCCCTATACTCGCGGCCCTTTTTCAAAGCGCAGTGGTAGGTGTGTATGCGCCCCCGGGTACACCCGCCCGGGACAATCGGGAAGGAAGAGGAGTTCAGTGCCGACCATCAGCCAGCTGGTCCGTCAGGGCCGCGAGAAGTTGAACATCAAGGGCAAGAGCCCCGCTCTGAAGGAGTGCCCTCAGAAGCGTGGCGTTTGCACCCGCGTGTACACCACGACGCCGAAGAAGCCGAACTCGGCCCTTCGCAAGGTGGCGCGCGTTCGTCTGACGAACGGAATCGAAGTGACGTCCTACATCCCCGGCGTGGGTCACAACCTCCAGGAGCACTCGGTGGTGATGATCCGCGGTGGCCGTGTGAAGGATCTCCCGGGCGTTCGCTACCACATCATCCGCGGCACGCTGGACTCGGTCGGCGTGGCCGGCCGCAAGCAGAGCCGTTCCAAGTACGGCGCCAAGCGTCCGAGCTGAGCTCGGAGCTGATCACCTTCGTTTCATGACTTGGGACGCTTGCCCCGCACCCTGGGGAGCCTCCCGGATTCGCCAACGCAGTTCGAAGCCCCCCATTGAAGACTCCCGGGTGCATGGGAGCGGGGGCGTAAGGGATAGAAAAAGATGCCTCGTCGTCGCGTAGTAGCCAAGCGCAAGATCCTTCCCGATCCGAAGTTCCAGGACCGCCTCGTCACGAAGTTCGTGAACGACCTGATGCGCAAGGGGAAGAAGTCCATCGCCGAGCGGGTGTGCTACGGCGCCTTCACGCTCATCGAGGAGCGTGCGAAGGAAGATCCCCTCAAGACGTTCAAGAAGGCCCTGGACAACGTCAAGCCGGTGCTCGAGGTGAAGAGCCGCCGCGTCGGTGGCGCCACCTACCAGGTGCCCGTGGAGGTCCGTCAGGATCGCCGCGTGGCGCTGGGCATGCGCTGGATCATCACCTACGCCAAGGCGCGCGGTGAGAAGACGGCCATGGAGAAGCTGGCCGGCGAGATCATGGACGCCGCCAACAACCGTGGCAACGCGGTGAAGAAGCGCGAGGACACGCACAAGATGGCCGAGGCCAACAAGGCCTTCGCCCACTACCGCTGGTAGTCCTCGCAAGTTTCCTGTTGTGCCCGACACCCGGATGCGCTTAACGCGCGTCCGGGTGTTTGCGGTTTTGTAGACATCCGCTTCTGGAGAGGTTTGGAGCCATGCCCCGCGAGTATCCCCTCGAGCGCTATCGCAACATCGGCATCATGGCGCACATCGACGCCGGCAAGACCACGACCACGGAACGGATCCTGTTCTACGCGGGCGCCATCCACAAGATGGGCGAGGTGCACGAAGGCACCACCACGACGGACTGGATGGTGCAGGAGCGCGAGCGTGGCATCACCATCACCTCGGCGGCCATCACCGCGTTCTGGAACCGCAACGAGCAGAAGTACCGCATCAACATCATCGACACGCCGGGCCACGTGGACTTCACCATCGAGGTGGAGCGCTCGCTGCGCGTGCTGGACGGGGCCATCGCGGTGTTCGACGCGGTCAACGGCGTGGAGCCGCAGTCGGTGACGGTGTGGCGCCAGGCGGACAAGTACAAGGTTCCGCGCATCTGCTTCGTGAACAAGATGGACCGGGTGGGGGCGGACTACGAGATGTCCGTGGGCACCATCCGCGAGAAGCTGGGCGCGCGTCCGGTGCGCCTGCAGCTGCCGCTGGGGGCCGAGGACAAGCACCGCGGCGTCATCGACTTGGTACGCATGAAGGCGCTCGTCTTCTCCGACTCGGAGATGGGCAGCCGCTACGACGAGGTGGAGATCCCCGAGGACTTCCGGGCCGAGGCGGACGCGGCGCGCGCGGAGTTGGTGGAGACGGCGGCCGAGCAGGACGACGCGCTCACCGAGAAGTTCCTCGAGGGCACGGAGCTCACGGAGGCGGAGATCCGCTTGGCCATCCGCAAGGGGTGCCTGGCGCTGAGCATCTTCCCGGTGTTCTGCGGCTCTTCCTTCAAGCACAAGGGCGTACAGCCGCTCCTGGACGCGGTGGTGGACTACCTGCCGGGCCCGCTCGACATCCCGCCCGTGCAGGGCAAGAACCCCAAGGGCAAGGAAGAGACGCGGGAGACGAGCGACAAGGCGCCCTTGAGCGCGCTGGCGTTCAAGATCATGCCGGACCCGTCCTTCCCGTCGCAGTCGCTCACCTTCTTGCGCATCTACTCGGGGAGCCTGGAGTCGGGCTCGGCGGTGTGGAACTCGGTGAAGGGCAAGCGCGAGCGCATCGGACGGTTGGTGCAGATGCGCGCGGACAAGAAGGACGAGGTGCCCGAGTGCTACGCGGGGGACATCTGCGCGGTGGTGGGCATGAAGCTGGCCACCACGGGCGACACCCTGTGTGACGACAAGCACCCCATCATCCTCGAGCAGATGGAGTTCCCCGAGCCCGTCATCGACGTGGCCATCGAGCCCAAGTCCACGGCGGACCAGGAGAAGATCCACACGAGCCTGGCGCGCCTGGCGGTGGAGGATCCGTCGTTCCGGGTGAGGACGAACGAGGAGACGGGGCAGACGCTCATCGCGGGCATGGGCGAGCTGCACCTGGAGATCATCGTCGACCGGCTGCTGCGCGAGTTCAAGGTGGACGCCAACGTGGGCAAGCCCCAGGTGGCCTACCGCGAGACGATCTCCCGGGCGGTGGAGACCGAGGGCAAGTTCATGCGCCCGCTGGGCGGCAAGAACCAGTTCGGCCACGTGTGGTTGCGCGTGAGCCCGAACAAGGCGGGGCAGGGCTTCGTCTTCGAGAACACCATCCCCGCGGAGAAGGTGACGAAGGAGTTCGTGGAGGCGGTCAAGCAGGGCGTGCAGGAGTCGCTGCAGAGTGGACCCATCGCGGGCTACCCGCTGCTGGACGTGAAGGTGGAGGCCTTTGACGGCTCCATGCACGACACGGAGTCGAGCGAGATGGCCTTCAAGATCGCCGGCTCCATGGCCTTCCGGGAGGCCGTGCGCGGCGCGGATCCCGTGCTGCTCGAGCCCATCATGGACTGCGAGGTCGTCACGCCCAACGACTTCACGGGTGACGTCATCGGCGACCTGACGGCGCGGCGGGGACGCATCCAGGGCATGGAGCCTCGGCCAGGAGGCGTGCAGGCGATCCTCGCCCAGGTGCCGCTCGCCAAGATGTTCGGCTACTCGACGGACCTGCGCAGTCGCAGTCAGGGAAGAGCGACCTACACCATGCGGTTCAGCAACTACGCGCCGGCACCGAAGGACGCGTTGAATCGCTGAGTGGCTTGCTCCCCCGCGAAGGGAGCAGGCGATTGCAATTGACGTTATCGCGGGTTTGAAGCACGACGCAGCACCTTTTTTTCTCCATTCGATCGGTAAGCCAGTCTCCGAGGAGCAGCGATGAGTAAGGAGAAGTTCGATAGAAGTTTGCCGCACGTCAACATCGGCACCATCGGCC